>JASJAX010000058.1 GCA_030066755.1 Acidimicrobiia bacterium | reverse complement strand
GGAAGACGCTGCAGCGTTCCAGGGTCAGGTCGAGAAGGCCGTGGCGGACGTCGTCGGCGGTCTACTCGAAGCGAACCAGTTGATCGACGAGACCGCTTGGGAGGAACAGCGGCAAGCCGCCGCCGATGCCGTCGAAGTCGAGCTGGTTCAGTTCCCGGCAGGCGCTCCCATCGTCGAAGTCGGGTCCCCGATTGGCGCAGTGCAATTCGAGGCCCTGACGGAAGCCGGGTATCTCGAGCCTGCGGAAGGCGACTCGCGGCTGGCCGTTGCCGCCGTTGGTGCCATTGCGGTGCTCCTGGCTGCGTTCTTCTTGTGGCGGATCGCCCCGAGCCAGTGGTCGGAGCCGCGACGTTTTGCACTCCTCGGCGTCCTGCTCGTGATCGCTGCGCTCGCATCGCGGGTCCCGGACGTGGTCGCCCAGAACAACGAACTGCTCGGATACACCATCCCGGCTGTCATGTTCGGGTACATGGCGGCGATCCTGTACGACCCGAGAACTGCAGTGCTGACCTCCGTGCCGGTCGCCGTCTTCACGGCGGTCTCGACCGGGGATGCGGCGTTGACCATCTATGCCGGTGCGGCAACCGTCGCTCCCGTCGCCTTCGTGTCTTCGGTCTCGAGCCGTCGCGACCTCCGAGTTGCGGTTGCGCTCTCGGCAGCGGTCCTTGCGCCGCTCGCCGCCTCGATCGCGTGGTTGTTCACCGGGGCGTCGGCGGTGTGGGAAGCGGCGTTGTTCGCCGTCATCGGTGGCGTTGTCGCCGGTCTCGTTGCCCAGGGCCTGCTCTCGTTCCTCGAGAACCTGTTCCGCGTCACCACGACGATCACCTTGCTCGACCTCACCGACCGAAATCACCCGGCGCTGCGGCTCATCGAGGAACAGGCGCCGGGAACGTTCAATCACTCGATCCTCGTTGGCACGCTCGCCGGCAAGGCGGCGCGAGCCATCGGGGCCGACCCGCTGCTCGCACAGGCCGCGGCGTTCTATCACGACCTGGGGAAGACCAAGCAGCCGCAGTTCTTCATCGAGAACCAGTTCGGCGTGTCGAATCCGCACGACGCCCTGCCACCTGAGGAATCGGCGGAGATCATCTCCGACCATGTGACCGAGGGCCTGCGCCTTGCCCGACAATTCCGACTTCCGCCGGAGGTCGTGAACGGGATCCGCATGCACCACGGCACGGGTCTGATGCGCTTCTTCTATCACAAGGCGCTTGCCGACGATCCGGGCGTCGATCCCGAGGTGTACCGTCATCGGGGCGAGAAGCCGAAGGCGAAGGAGATGGCAATCCTGATGATCGCCGATGCCTGCGAAGGCGCCGCACGTGCGCTGGCGCAACAGGAGGATCCGACGGGCGACAGTCTGCGCAAGCTGGTCGACTCCATTGTCGGCGAGAAGCTCGAGGACGGTCAGTTGGATGAGAGCGATCTGACGTACGGGGATCTGACGAAGGTCAAGCTTGCGATCGTTGAGGCCTTGATCGGCTACTACCACACCAGGATCCCGTACCCGGGCTTCCCGGGGCCGAGAGTGGAAGCCTCGTGAACGTCACCCTTCTCGACGACCAGGACGACCCTCTCGAACCCAACCCGCTGATCGAACTCGCCGACTCGGTGATGGTTGCGGAAGGTCTTCCGACCGACACCGAGTTGGCAATCCACCTCGTGACCGCGGCGCGGATCGCCGAACTCAACGAAGCTCATCTCGGCAAGCCTGAGCCGACGGATGTGCTGTCGTTCCCGATCGAATCGCTCTCGCCGGGTGAAGTGCCCGTCGTTGTTGCCGATGGCCCGCCGCCGACGATCGGCGACGTGCTCATCTGCCCGGCCGTCGTCCGCACGAATGCGGACCGCGCCGGCGTGGCATTCGACGACGAGATGTCGCTGATGGTGGTCCACGGGGTGCTGCACCTGCTCGGCTATGACCACGTGAACGACGATGACGCGGAGCACATGGAGGCACGCGAGCGGAAACTCCTTGCCGCAGCTGGGAGAATCAGACCATGACGACGATCGCTTTGATCATGTCGCTGGTTGTGCTCGTGATCGACGGCACGCTGCGCGCCGCCGGTGCGTCGCTGGTTCGTACGCCGCGCGCCGACGCTGTACGCGATGCCGCTGAAGGCGACAATCGTGCCGGGATCGTCGCCGAGCTCCTCGACGAACGGGCCCGAATCCAGCCCGCCCTCGGCATCTTCCATGCCGCGCTCCTCGTCCTCTCCGCAATCCCGGCGACGTGGGCGCTCTCGAGCTTGCTCTCCGGGGGTCAGCTCCTGGCGGCGCTCGTCGTCCTGGCGGTCGTGCTCGTGCTGCTCGGCGATGTTCTGCCTCGTGGGATCGGTAGGTCACGGCCGGCGCGCTTGGCCTATCGCTTCGCCGGACTACTACGCATCGCCATCGCTTTCGGCGATGCCGCCGCCGACCTGATCATCGATGAGGACGAGGACGAGCCCGACCCCGAGGAGGAAGAGGACGCCGACGCCGAGGAGCGAGAGCTCATCTCCTCGGTGCTCGACTTCACCGACACGATCGTCCGCGAAGTGATGACACCGCGCACCGACATGATTTCGATCGGCGGACGCGAGTCGACGGATGCCGCACTCGACCTCGTCCTCGCCGAAGGTCGATCGCGCATCCCGGTTCTGGGCGAGGGGCCCGACGACATCGTCGGGGTTCTCTACGCACGTGACCTCTTGCGGCTCATGGACAACGAGTCGGATGCTGTTCCGTCGGCACAGATCATGCGACCGGCGTACTTCGTTCCCGAGACCAAGCGGGTCCCGGAGCTCATGCGCGACATGCAGTCGAACCAGGTGCACCTCGCCGTCGTCGTCGACGAGTTCGGCGGAACCGCCGGCCTCGTCACGATCGAGGATCTGCTCGAGGAGCTGGTCGGCGAGATCGTCGACGAGTACGACCAGGAGGAGCCGCTGGTGACGGCGCTCGAAGGCGGAGGGTTCCTCGTCGACGGCCGTCTCGGGGTCGACGAGCTCGGTGAGATCCTCGGCGTCGACTTGCCGGACGACGAGTGGGACACCGTCGGTGGACTGCTGCTCGGTCTGGCCGGCCGAGTACCGCGCGAAGGGGAGTCGTTCGAACTCGACGGCCACGTCCTCACCGCGGAGCGCGTCCAAGGTCGGCGGGTTGCTCAAGTCCGGCTGACGGAACGGTGATCGAGACCCGATGACCTCCCATTCCGGCTTTGTGTCCGTCGTCGGTCGCCCCAACGTGGGCAAGTCGACCCTCGTGAACGCGCTCGTCGGTGAGAAGGTGGCGATCACGTCACCTCGACCCCAGACCACCCGCAACACGATCCGCGGCGTCGTCACCCGGACCGATGTCGACGTCCAACTCGTCCTCGTCGACACCCCCGGACTCCATCGCCCTCGTACGGCGCTTGGGGAGCGACTGAATCGGCTCGTCTATGGATCCCTGGCGGAAAACGACGCCGTGATCTTCGTGCTCGACGCAACGCAGGAGATCGGCCCTGGGGATCGCCTGATCGCCGAGCGCCTGAAGGAGGCCGGGTCTCCGGTCGTGGTCGTCGTCAACAAGGTCGACGCCGCATCGCCGGCGCAGATCGCCGGACAACTCGGCGAGGCGGGGGAGTGGGACTTCACCGCATATGTCCCGGTCTCAGCGCTGAAGGAGGAGGGCCTGGCTCCGCTTCTCGACGAGGTATCGGCCCTCGTACCTGAGGGGCCGTTCTTCTTCCCGCCCGGCATGCGCTCCGATCAACCGGAGCAGCTCCTCGCTGCAGAACTCATCCGCGAGAAGTACTTGGCGAGGCTCCGCAAGGAGCTGCCGCACTCGCTGGCGGTCGTCGTCGAGGACCTCGAGACCCGGGACGACGGTCTCGTGAGTGTTCTCGCCACCGTCTACGTCGAACGTAACTCGCAGAAGGGCATCGTCATCGGCAAGGGCGGCGAGCTCCTCCGCACGGTCGGCACGGAAGCGAGAACGGAGCTGGAAACGCTCTTCGGTGCCCGTGTGTACCTGGACCTCCGAGTCAAAGTCGAGAAGGACTGGCAGCGCAGAGACCAGCTGTTGGATCGACTCGGCTTCTAGCCGAGTCGATCCAGTCTTCAGTTGTCAGTCCGAACGTCGCTCGTAGTCGCCTTCGAACGCGGCACCCGTGACCGGCAAGTGTGGTGAGGTCAAGTCGTCAGTCCGAAGTGGGTGCGCTGCGTGTTCGAACGAGCGAGTTCTTCACTGGCGACTGGCGACTGGCGACTGACGACTCAGACGAATCCGTCGAAGACCGCCGCCAGCTTGGTGTCCTTCTCCGTGAGCGCACCCTCGTCGTGGGTGCTGAGTACGAGCGCGACCTTGTTCCAGCGGATGTCGATGTCGGGGTGGTGGTCGGCAACCTCGGATGCCATTGCGACTCGAGCAACGAATCCCATCGCGTCGATGAAGTCGGCGAACACGAAGGTGCGAGAGATCTCCTCGCCATCGAGCGCCCAGTCCGGGTGATCGAGCAGGAAGTCCCCCCGCTCGGTGTTCGTCAATGCCACCATCACTGCGCCCTTTCCGTGCGTTCCAGCCGGTGGAGCCGAAGATACCTGTGATCCCGTGCCTACCCAGGACGCGCCGGTACGCTGACGACTGACTACTTACGACCGACGACTCTCACCCATGGCCATTCGACACGATCAGGGCATTGTTCTTCGCAGCTATCCCTTCGGGGAGTCGCATCGCGTCATCGTGTTGCTGTCTCCGAACAACGGGAAGCTCCGTACCGTGGCGAAAGGAGTTCGGAAGACGAAGAGCCGGTTCGGGGGACGGCTGGAGACGTTCTGCCTGGTCGATCTGGTGCTCTATGAAGGGCGCAACCTCGACACCATCACCCAAGTGTCGTTGCTCGATGCGTTCTCCAACATCCGAACCGACCTCGACAAGGTCGTTGCTGCGGCAACGATGGTGGAGGTGGCGGACGCCGTTGCCCAGGAGCACGAGAGCGCCATCCGGCTCTTCTTGTTGCTGCGCCGGGGTCTCGAATCACTCGACCGCCGCGACCTTCACCCAGACTTGGTGACGGCGTTCCTGCTGAAGTCGGCCGATGTGGTCGGCGTTGCGCCTCAGCTCGATTCATGCGCCGGCTGCGGTGCGACCGAAGGCCTCACTCGGTTCTCATTCGGCGCAGGCGGTGTGTTGTGTGATCGATGCCGGACTCCCGGGGCGTATGCGCTCCGTGAGGGGTTGACGGCGTACCTCGCTCGCGTCGCCGCAGCCGATATCGCCGAACTCCCGGCGCCCGATCGGTCCTTCAGCGGTGAGGCGATGGGCGTCGCTCGACGATTCATCGAGTATCACCTCGAGAAGAAGCTGGAGAGCTTGGCGGTCCTCGATGGCTGAGGAGTACCCCGGTGTCGACCGCACACGGGTGCCGCGTCACGTCGGTCTGATCCTCGACGGCAACGGCCGTTGGGCCAACGCCCGTGGTCTGCACCGCACGCAGGGTCATGCGGCGGGCGAGCCTGCCCTCTTCGATGTGATCCAGGGCGCACTCGATCTGGGCGTCGAATGGCTGACTGCGTACGTCTTCTCGACGGAGAACTGGGCGCGCGATGCCTTCGAGGTCGAGTTCCTGATGAACTTCAACATCGACCTCCTCCAGCGGCGTCGTGACGAGATGAACGAGCAGGGGGTGCGGATCCGCTTCATCGGTAATCGCGACGACCCGCGGGTCCCGGACCAGCTACGCGAAGAGATCCGCATGGCTGAGGAGCTGACCGCGGGGAACGATCAGCTGCACCTCGTGTTCGCCTTCAACTACGGCGGTCGTGTCGAACTCGCCGACGCAGCCCGGGCGATCGCCTCGGCTGTCGCAACCGGCAATCTCGATCCGGCCGACGTCGATGCCGGGACGATCGGTGAGCACCTCTACCTGCCCGACATGCCCGACACCGATCTCGTCATCCGTTCCAGCGGCGAACAACGGACGAGCAACTTCCTGCTCTGGGAGTCCGCCTACGCCGAGTACGTCTTCAGCCCTACGTACTGGCCCGACTTCGATCGCCACGTGTTCGGGCGATGCATCGCGGAATACCAGGCGAGAGACCGCAGGTTCGGCGGGGCCGAGGATCGATCTGAATCGAATTAGTTCCCTCAAGGGGGGACTATTCCTCTCTGCACCCGGCTACTATGCCGGGCTCTCCCCACAGCCAGTGAGGCGGTTTCACCATGCCAGTTGACTTCGACACCATCGTCAATCTCTCCAAGAAGCGCGGCTTCGTCTTCCAGTCGTCCGAGATCTACGGCGGCCTCCGGTCTGCCTACGACTACGGACCGTTGGGCGTCGAGCTGCTGCGCAACGTGAAAGAGCAGTGGTGGCACTCGATGGTGCGGATGCGCGACGACGTGGTCGGTCTCGACTCGGCAGTCATCCAGGCACCGCAGGTGTGGGAGGCGTCTGGTCACCTGGCATCGTTCACCGACCCGTTGGTCGAGTGCACGAACTGCAACAACCGGTATCGCGAAGACAAGCTCGACAACGTCGACCAATGCCCGTCCTGCGGCAAGTGGGGCATGTTCACCGAGGCCAAGCACTTCAACCTCATGTTCAAGACGCACATGGGGCCGATCGAATCCTCAGACAACGTCGTGTATCTCCGTCCTGAGACGGCGCAGGGGATCTTCATCAACTTCGAGAACGTGCGACGTACCGCTCGGCTCAAGCTGCCGTTCGGGATTGCCCAGATCGGGAAGTCCTTCCGCAACGAGATCACGCCGGGTCAGTTCGTGTTCCGTACTCGCGAGTTCGAGCAGATGGAGATGGAGTTCTTCTGCCGGCCCGAGGAAGCCGAGGAGTGGTTCCGCTACTGGATCGAAGAACGCCGCAACTGGTACATCGACCTCGGGATGAAGCCGGAGAACCTCCAGTTCCGCGAGCACGAGCAAGACGAGCTCTCGCACTACTCGGCGGGCACGTTCGACGTCGACTACAAGTTCCCGTGGGGCTTCGACGAGCTCGAAGGTATTGCGAACCGCACCGATTTCGACTTGAAGGCGCACATGGAGAAGTCCGGCAAGGACCTCACCTACTTCGACCAGGAGGCAAACGAGCGGTTCGTGCCGTACGTCATCGAGCCGGCGGCCGGTGCGACCCGGACGACGTTTGCGTTCCTGATCGATGCCTACACCGAGGAAGCGGTCGGCGACGAGACCCGGATCGTGCTCAAGCTCGATTCGAGGCTCTCACCGATCAAGGTGGGTGTCCTGCCGCTGTCCAAGAAGCCCAATCTGATCGAGGTGTCCTCGAAGCTCGCCGACGATCTGCGTCGGGCCTTCCCCGTCGAGCACGATGTGACCCAGTCGATCGGACGCCGGTACCGCCGGCAGGACGAGATCGGCACGCCCTATTGCGTCACCGTCGACTTCGACACGCTCGACGATCAGGCCGTCACGATCCGCGACCGTGACACCATGGCCCAAGACCGAGTCAGCATCGACAAGGTGAAGGCTTACCTGGCCGAGCGGCTTTAGCTGCGGCTCCGCCGCCGAGTCGCCAGTCGCCAGCCCCAACGCCGCTTGGGAGTTGGGATCCACGCGGCAGCCGAGCTCCGTGATGGTGTGAGGTCCAGTCGCCAGTCCGAACGGTGCGGGCCGATGGGAACCTCACGCGCGAGATCGGATTGACTTGCGACTTGGGACTTGAGACCTGACCTCAACGAGCGCAAACGCTGATCTGCCGCGTCGCTCCCCGCCTCAGCCCACGACTTGAGCTTCCGTCACAAACAGATTCCTCATCATCGCGTCGACCTTCGTGAGGGTTCCTTGGAACGTCACGGTTTGGCCGCGCAGAACGTTCGAGGTGCCCGGGGGTAGACCGACGACGGCGTCGACGGTGGTCTGTCCGTAGAGATCGTTCTCGATCTGGGCGACGGTGACGACGGCTCGCGTTCCTGGTTCTTCTCCGAGGTCTGAGTCGCGGCGGTACTCACGGGCTGATTTCACGGGACCAGACCAGCGAACGATCTTGCCGTTGAATTGCTCATCGAAGAGTCGGCTCGTCTCGAAGCTCAACCGCGACTCTCCGAAGAGTTCCTGCGAGATCTCGTCCGCCGTGATCGGATCCGGTTCGGTCGATGCGGCTGGTGCGGGTGCCGGCTTCGGCGGTGCAGCGATGCGTTCCTGCCAACCCCTGATCTCGTCGTCGTCGGGCAGTTCGACGGCAACCTCGGCGAGCAACTCGGCGGCCTCCGGTGCGCCCGCTTCAGCCGCCGTCTCCGCTTCCATACGTCGGACCTCGAGCAGTTCACGAAAGGCGCCACTCGCTTCTCGAGCTCGCTCAGCGGCTTCCCCGAGCTCGCCCTCGTTGCGGGCGGCAATCGCATCATCGAGGGCGCGCTCTGCGCCGTCGATGCCGGAGATCACGAACCCTGCGCCGATCAGGCGGCGGACCACCGTCACGATGTGGTCGGGATTGGTGGCAACACCACGCTTCTCCCACTGGAGCTGGGTGTCCTTGATCCGAATCCCGGGGAATGCCGCAGTCAGCTGCAGGAGCGTCGTCCGGCGCGTTGGTGTGATGGCAGCAGCCACCATGTCGGGCTGGTCGGATTTCACGACGAAGGCGTCGTCGAACCGCTGGTCGCCGATCTCGACGTCTTGGGCGCCGAAGAACTTCGTGATCGTCGAGAAGCCGGTCTGACGTTGCAGCTCGAAGTCGACACCGGGGGAGGGGTATTTCACTCGGTACCGAGTGAACGTCTGAGAGTTGTTGCCGGAATTACGGGTGACCGTGTCGACCCTGATCGACATCTCATCGACTCGACCGGTGATCTTCGGGTTGCTGAACGTCGACCCCTGATGGATATCCATGCCGAGTTGCCTTGCCGCGACGTTCCACGCAGCTGCGACCCGCTGCTTCTGGGCGCGGACGGCAAACATCACGATCCCGCCGATCAGGAAGATGCCGAAGAAGATGAGTCCTTCCATGCGCTGAGTCTACGACCGGGTTCCTCGAGGGTGGCGCTCGGTACACTCGCCTCGTGGCGTACCCCCGGGAAGAGATCGATCGAGTGCGGGAACGCACCGATCTCGCCGAGCTGGCCGCCGAGATCACCAAGGTGAAACGCTCCGGCCGTTCGGTGATGGCGGTGTGCCCGTTTCACCAGGAGAAGACCCCGTCGTTGTCGATCGACGGGGCGCGCGGTCTGTATCACTGCTTCGGTTGTGGCAAGAGCGGCGACGTGTTCCGATGGGTCCAGGAAACGAACGGACTCGACTTCCGTGAGGCAGTCGAGTTCCTGGCGCGTCGCGCTGGGGTCACGCTGACGGAGCGGCCCGGGGCCGAACGGAGGCGGGGTCGCCGAGAGGAGCTGGTTCGGGCAACCGAGGCCGCAGTCGAGTTCTATCACGAGCGGTTGAAGACCGGTGAGGACGCCGGCGATGCCCGCAGCTACATCCGAGGCCGCGGCTACGACGGTGAGATCGTTGGGCGCTTCCTGATTGGGTACTCGCCCGACTCGTGGGACACGCTGACGCGACACTTGAAGGCGCGGAAGTTCTCCGAAGACGTGCTCGTCGCCGCCGGTCTGGCCAGCCGGGCGAAGACGGGACGATTGGTCGACCGATTTCGCGGCCGGGTCATGTTCCCGATCCACGATCTCCGTGGTGACCCGGTTGGATTCGGGGCGCGGCTTCTCCTCGGTGATGGCCCCAAGTATCTCAACTCACCGGAGACGCAGATCTATCACAAGTCGCGCCTGCTGTATGGGCTCAACTGGGCCAAGAGCGACATCGTGCGTGCCGGTCAGGCCGTCGTCGTGGAGGGCTACACCGACGTGATCGGCTTTGCGCTGGCGGACATGCCGGTCGCGGTGGCCACCTGTGGGACCGCCCTCGGCGATGAGCATCTCGATCTACTGCGGCGGTTCACCGAACGTGTGATCCTTGCGTTCGATGCCGATGAGGCTGGGGCCGGCGCTGCGCTCCGGGGATTCGAGAAGTCCGTGCCCGGTGATCTCGATCTGCGTGTTGCCGCGCTCCCCATCGGGCGCGATCCGGCCGACCTCGTGTTCGACGGCGAGATCGAGGCGCTCCGCAAGGCGACCTCCGAATCCATCCCGCTCCTCCAGTTCCGCATCGAGCAGGAACTCGCTCGGTTCGACCTCACTGAGGCCGAAGCCCGTGGTCGCGCCGTTGGTGCAGCCGCCGAACTGGTCGCTCGTCACCCGGCGCCGGTCGTGCGCCACGAGTACGCCGTGTTGCTGTCCCGCCGCACCGGGGTCGACCTGCCTGTGGTCGAACAGGCCGTGGCCAGGGCGTCACGACGGGCCGCCGGGGCTCCCGGCGATGAGCAGGCCGTTCGTCGCGATCGGCCGCTCACGGGGGAGGAGAAGGTCGAGCGTGAGCTACTGCGGCTGGTGCTCGCCAACGATCCCGACCTTCGAGCCCACGATCTGGACGGCGAGCTGTTCGAGGTCGAGGAGCACCGCACCGCGTTCGACCGGCTGTGGCCTCACATCGTCGCGCTCGATCCGGGCCGGCCGCCCGACCTCGGGAAGCTCATTGGGAGCGACGAGGGCGACACGCTCGCCGACCTCCTCCGGCGCCTTGCGTTGGAGGAACGACCGCTCGCCGACGTGGCCGAACTCGTTGTTCGGCTCAAGGTGAGGGGCATTGAGCGCCGAATTGATACCCTGCGTGCCACGCTCGAGACGCTCGACCCGGATGCCAACCAGCAGGGTTATTCCGAGACGTTCGCCGAGTTGATAGCGTTGGAGCGCCAGCGGCGCGATATGCGGAGAGAAATGTGAACGAGGCTGCAGCCAAAGTCCTGGAGGAGCTCGCCAAGCGCGGGCGCCAACGCGGCTTCCTGATCATGACCGAGGTCCAGCAGGAGCTCGAAGATGCCGAGGCGCCGGCGGAGGCCTTCGACGAGGTCTTTGTCGCGCTTCGTGATTCTGGGATCTCGATCCGGGAGGACAGCAACGACGCGCTTGCCGCCACCGCTCTCTCCAACGACGAGCTGGTGCACGTGTCGGATCCGGTCCGTATGTACCTCCAGGAGATCGGCCGCTACCCGCTGCTGACCCCGCAGCAAGAGGTCGAGCTCGCCATGCAGATGGAGATGGGGGAGCGAGCCGACGAGAAGCTCGCCTCCACCGAGGACCTCCCAGTCGACGAGCGGACGATTCTCGAGCGTTCGAGCCGGTCCGCCGAGCGGGCTCGCAAACGCCTCGTCGAGGCCAACCTCCGACTCGTGGTGTCGATTGCCAAGAAGTACGTGGGGCGGGGTCTCTCGCTCCTCGACCTGATCCAAGAAGGAAACCTGGGCCTGATCCGAGCCGTCGAGAAGTTCGACTACCGCAAGGGCTTCAAGTTCTCCACGTACGCCACATGGTGGATCCGCCAGGCGGTGACTCGTGCCCTGGCCGACCAGGCCCGCACCATCCGGGTCCCGGTCCACATGGTCGAGACGATCAACAAGCTCGCTCGGGCGCAACGTGCGCTCATGCAAGACCTCGGGCGTGAGCCCACGATCGAGGAGATCGCACTGGAGCTCGAGATCGAACCGGATCGCGTGTCCGAGCTGCGTCGGATTGCGCAGGATCCGGTGTCACTCGAGATGCCGCTGGGCGAGGAGGAGGATTCCACGCTGGGCGACTTCGTCGAGGACACCGACGCCGACGTCCCGGTCGAGGCAGCGTCGTTCAAGCTGCTCCAGGAGTATCTCAGCCTCGCGCTGGAGGGTCTCAACGAGCGGGAGCGCCAAGTGCTGATCATGCGGTTCGGCCTCGCCGACGGCAAGGTCCGCACCCTCGAACAGGTCGGGGATCACTTCAAGGTCACCCGCGAGCGCATTCGCCAGATCGAGACCAAGGCCCTCGCCAAACTCCGCCAGCCGGCCAGAGCCAAACGCCTCGAGGGCTACCTAGAGGGAGCCTGACGGCTACGCCGTGGGATCCCCCGCCCTTGTAGGGCGGGGACAGCCTGCGAAGCAGGCAGGGGAGGGTTTCCACCTTGTCGCGCGACGACGGTGCAACTCTCATCAGGCTGTGAGCCGGGTCCCGCCGTGGACCTGTCCACGGGCGACACCCTCCCCGACCTCCACTTCGTGGAGGCCACCCCTCCCTGAAAGGGAGGGGGATCGCACTTGCCCTATCCCGCTTTTTCGCGGATCTGGTCGCTCACGCCGTGGAGTTGGTCGGAGAGCGCTTCCCGGGCCTTCGAAGTGCCCTTGTCGGCGAGTTCTTTCGACTCGTCGATGAGTTGACGTCCGGGCGGGTTGTTGGCGACCACCGACATCACCTTGCGGAGTTGCTCGTAGCGGTCGCGGCCGGCTTTGGCACCGAGGTAGTACCCGATGGCGAAACCGACGACGGCTCCAGTTCGAAACTTCATGGTCTCATTCTTGCATCGTCGGTCGACCGCTTGCCCGGAATGCACCTCGGCCGACGTGTAGTACCATCTCCCGGCTTCCACCGGTGCAATGCCGTTGGGAGCGCGCAACCTTCCGGGGTAGCTCAATCGGCAGAGCGGCGGACTGTTAATCCGTAGGTTGTGGGTTCGAGTCCCACCCCCGGAGCCAAATGAAACCCTCTGTGTGGCAGGGGGTTTCTGCGTGTCGGTCGGCGCTTCTGAGCGCGTCGAATCTGTGGGAGACCCGAGGACTGGTTGCCTTCAGTGGGTGCCGAGTCGGGTCGATACGGTGGTTGTCGGTTCCACTGGGGTGACGATGACGACGAAGACCAAGGACCTCCTTGCTTGGGTGCTGGCTCTCCTCGGACCCGTGGTCGCTGTCGTGGCCGTGTTCGCCGAGACGTTTGGGCTGGGCTCGGGGAACGGTCAATTCGGTCGTTGGCAGGTCAGCGGCGTGCTTGCCGGGTGCTTGTTGATGGCTGCAGGTCTGGTCCTGTCGGGGAATGCACGGGTCGTGTGGAAACGATTGCGCCGGGTCGACGGCTTGCGCATCACCGTGATTCAGTTGGTGGCGCTTCTCGTGGGGCTCGTCGCTGTCGCCTGGGTTCTCTCGCCATCCTGGCTTGATGAATGGGACTGTTCGGACCCGACCGTCGATGGTTGGGTCACCTGCACCTACTACGCCAATGAAGAGTGCGGCCATGTGTTGGGTCGTTTCGAATACCACGTGAAGGATGGCCCTCCAGAGGGCGCGAATATCAACGACGGTCCTGGATGCAACCTCTAGGGGTGTTGATGTGACCGGTGACGCCGGAGGTCGGTTGTGTGGGCGAGGGTTCGAGTCCCACCCCCGGAGCGTTCATCTCCGAACCCGATGGCTTAGCCATCGGGTTCCTTTCTCTGGCGTATCGAGGGCGCTTGTTCGTCCCTAGCTCGTGGCTCGTGGCTGCGTGATGATGGAGGGAGCTGGCAAGGAGGCTGGGTGCCGTACGGTTTCTGGTGGCTGCACTGGCTGCTTATCGCCGCGTTGGCGGTCCTGGTGTCTCACGCAGCGGCTCGTTGGGGCCGCCCCAGGCTGGAGTTTGCGGCGGCCTTTGTGCCAATCCCGGTTGCTGTGGCCATCGTGTATCTAGCTTTCAGGTGTTCGCTTCCTGAGCTCGACCTCTTCCCGGCCGACCTCAAGCCTCCGTTCCCGGAGAAGACGAGGAACTGTCCTGCGAATGCGACTGCGTGGGGGTGGGCCGCTGTGGGTGCAGGCTATGTCGCGGTGGTTGCCATTGCCCCTGCCTCGTGGTGGCTCAAACGGCGGACGCCGAGTTCGACGATCGAAGCGGTAGACGCCCCGCGTCGCCGCTGAGTGACTGCACCAGCGGGTTCGTCCGCCGGGTCCGCTACCAGAGCGCTGACTGCAGGTGCCGGATGAGTGGCCATGCGCCGTTCGTGGTGTTCGAGATCACCGTCCAGGTCGACTGTGTCGTTGGGTCGTGGGCGCTGGTGAACGACACGCCGGCGTCTCCTCCGATCAGCATCACCGCTGGGCCGTTCTCGGCAAGCCAGAAACCCAGCCCGTATCTCGCATGCTCGTAAGGAACCGTGCTGACCGGTGACGTCATCCTCGTCACCCACTCTTCGGACACGATCCGACCGTTGAACAACGCCTGCCAGAAGCGGTGCATGTCGCCTGGAGTCGTGTAGATGCCGCCGTCACCATTTCCCCGGACCGGCAGGTGGAGTACGTTCGTCCGCAGGCCGGAGGATTCCAGGTACCCGAGCGCCATCCGGCCGGTCGGCTCGTCGGAGCGCAGGAAAGCGGTGTCGGAGAGTTGAGCCGGGTCGAGGACCCGCTCGGCAACGAGATCGTGATACGCACGTCCGCCGGCCCGTTCGAGAATGACGGCGAGGACGACGTAGCCACCGTTGCTGTACGAGAAGCGAGCGCCGGGCGAGAACTTCATGGGGTAGCCGTCGATCTCGGCGAGGAATCCCTCGGTTGTCTCGAGACGGTGAACCGGCGTGTCGAGGACGTAGTCCGTAGCACCGAGCGTCTCGTCCTCCTCATCGAGGTAGTCGCCGATGCCCGACGTGTGAGCGAGGAGCTGCTCGATGGTGACGGCGTCGTCGATCAGCGGCAGGTCATCGCCAAGCACCGATCGTGCGC
>JASJAX010000057.1 GCA_030066755.1 Acidimicrobiia bacterium | reverse complement strand
AGGGCACGCCCCCCTACCCCAGAGCGGCCTTCGGCCGCAGTACTGAGTACTGAGTACGGAGTACTAAGACCAGAACCGGCACTCGTCGACCACTGCAAGGCGCGACCAGTCCCCCGTCGGTGATCTGTCGCGTTTTGGGTCCGATGGTTCGGTGCTTGGGTCCCCCTCCCTGAAAGGGAGGGGGATCCAAGAGGGAGAACGCCAAGGGCGTCGGGCCAGTCGCGCAACCCGACACCCAAAGCGGGACTATCTGGATCGGACGCGGTTGGCGATCACGAGAAGCAACACGATGACGGCGATGAACGCCACGGTGTTGACGAGCCAGAAGACGAGACCGATCACGCGGCGCAGCACCCACCACAACACGATGAGGATGACGATGCCGACGAGGATGTCGGCGAGCAGGTTGCGGGCACGATTCATCGGTGACTCCTCCTCCCGACGCTAGCCCACCAGGCGGGCAAAGCGGCGTTTGCCGACCTGAAGCACCCTGCCCGCCAGCGCTTCACGGGGCAGCTCTTCTTCGGCGATCTTCTCACCGTCGAGCTTCACCGCACCTTGCTGCAGCATGCGACGCCCCTCACTGTTCGATGACACGAGCCCGGCGGTGTTCATGAGCGCCGGGAGCTTCACGGGATCCTCATCCGGAAGTTGGTGTTCGTCGATGTCCTCGGGGATCTCATGTCGCCGGAAGAGGGCATTGAACGCCGCCTCGGCGGCGTGCGCAGCTTCGCTTCCCCAATATCTCGTCACGATGTCGCGCGCCAGTTCGCGCTTCGTTTCCCCGGGATGCCGGGTTCCGTCGGCTACGCCTTCCACGATCGCAGCCACCTCATCAGCCGGTCGGTACGCGGCCAGGCTGAACCACTGCCCCATCAACCCGTCGGGAATGCTCATCGTCTTGCCGAACATCTCCTCCGGCGTGTCCTTCACCGAGATGTAGTTGCCGAGGGATTGCGACATCTTCTTCGTTCCGTCGGTACCGACGAGCAACGGAACGGTCATGACCATCTGTCCGCGCTGGCCCATTCGCTCCTGCAGGTCCCGTCCGACCAGGTTGTTGAAGAGCTGGTCGCTTCCGCCGAGCTCGATGTCGGCCTCGACGGCGACCGAGTCCATCCCCTGCAGCAGCGGGTACATGAACTCGATCATCGAAATCGGTTCGTGGGCCTCCCAACGGTTGGAGAAGTCCTCTCGGTCCATGATGCGAGAGATCGTGAACTGCGACGTGAGGTCGAGGATGGCGTGCATGTCCATCGATCCGAGCCACTCGGAGTTGGGCCGGATCTCGAGATTCTCGGGTAGCAGGAGCTCTTTGATCGTATCGACAACACCCGTCACGTAGCCGCCGACCTCGGCGGCGTCGAGGCGTTTGCGAGTCTCGCTCTTTCCGCTCGGGTCGCCGACCTGGGCGGTGAAGTCGCCGATGATGAGCACGGCCGTGTGCCCGCACTCCTGGAATCGGCGGAGGCGCTCGAAGACCACGGCCCAACCGAGGGTGACATCGGGAGCCGTTGGGTCGACTCCGAGCTTGGCGCGCAGCGGACTGCCGGTCGCGATTCGCTCCAACAACTCCCCTTCCGGAACGAGCGTGTCGATACCGTCGGTGAGATAGGCGAGTTGGTCGTGGGGAGACAGCGAGTTCGGTGGCATGGGGCGGAGAGTAATCAGTCGTCGGTCGTCAGTCGTCAGTTGCGAGCGGATCGCTCGCCGGAAGGTCCCCCTCTTGGATGACCCAGAGTCGTGCGGCCGCATCGGGTTGACGCACGCGGCCGATGCCGAGCCAGAGGAGCGCGCCGAGGAGCGCGAGCGCAGCGATCGCTGCCCATGTGACGGCTGCTACGAACATGCCGCCTCCGATAGCGCCGAGCCCGCCCATCGTCGTCAAGGCGTTGAGCGAACCCGCGTAGGCCGCACCGACAATCACACCGACCAAGGGTCCGACAACGAGTGCGGCAGCCGCAACCACGAGGACGGCGATGTGACCGCGCTTCAGCCGGCGGCGACGTATCGCCATGGCTCGTCTATTGCCTTCGAGATCCCGATGCGGGGAGTGGCCAGGATGCGGCGGCCATTGGGGAGGCTGCCGGGGATGAGCCGGACCGGACCGTCGGCCACACTCGTGCCGTCGTGGTCGCCGGTGACGCCAAGCGCCTCGCACAGTTTTCCGGGCCCGTTCGTCAGGTTGTCCCGACGCCTGCGCCGGTGTTCGATCGTGCCGAGACCCTGGGTCACTTCACCGCCACGGAGCAACACTGCGTGGGGAAGCCCCTCCTCACCTACGACGACATTCATACACCAATGCAGCCCGTAGGACCGGTAGACGTAGAGCAAGCCGGGCGGGCCGAACATCGCCGCGTTGCGCGGCGTTCGCCCCCGGTACGCATGGCTCGCCGGATCATCGGCGCCGGCGTATGCCTCGACCTCGGTGAGCATCACCTCCGTCACGGCGCCGCGAAGGGACGTCCGCACTCGGGCCCCGAGGAGTCGTTGCGCGACGGTGAACACGTCTCCATCGAGGAGCCCCTCGAGATCCGCTGAGTCGCCCTGGCCCGCAGGGATCACGCCAGAGAGCCCGCCAGATACAGCAAGAGCCCCTTGAAGGCGTGCATCCGGTTCTCAGCTTGGTCGAACACGAACGAACGCTCATGTTCGATGACCTCGTGCACCACCTCTTCGTCGCGATGGGCCGGGAGACAGTGGAGGAAGATGGCGTCGGCGGCGGCCTTGGAGAACAACCCCTCGGTCACCTGAAACGGGGCAAACAAGGCCTTGCGCGCATCCGCCTCGGCCTCTTGGCCCATCGATGCCCACACATCGGTGTAGACGACATCGGTGCCTCCGACGCCCTCGATCGCATCGTTGGTGATCACGATGCTGCCGCCGGACGACCCGGCGAGCGCAGTTGCCTGCTCCGTGATGTCGGCAGCCGGTTCGTAGCCCTGGGGAGCGGCGACGCGCACATGCATGCCGCTCATTGCACCGGCCAGCATCAACGAGTGGCACACGTTGTTCCCGTCGCCCACGTAGGTCACCGTCGTTCCTTCGAGCGGTCGGTGTTCGGCGATGGTCTGCAGGTCCGCGAGTGCCTGGCACGGGTGCGAGACGTCCGACAGCAGATTGATCACGGGGGCTTCGGCATTGGCGGCGATTCCCACGAGGTTCTGGTGGTCGAACACCCGCAGCGCCAGGATGTCGAGATAACGATCCAACGTCCGGGCGACGTCTTCAACCGTCTCACGCTTGCCGAGCCCGACCTCGTCCTGCTTCATCACGACCGGGTGGGCGCCCAGGTCGACGGTGCCGACCTCACACGAGGCGCGCGTGCGAGTCGACGGCTTCTCGAAGAACAGCCCGACTCGTTTCCCGGCCAGCCGACCCGCATACCGGGTCGGCTCGGCTTTCACGTCGGCAGACAGGCGGAGGACTTCGCCGAGCCCGTCCGAGCCGAGATCCGGCACCATCAAGAAGTCGGCCATGGTGGTCCTCCTCGTGTCATTCGGAGCCGCGCAGCGTTGCACCCAGCGCCGCCGCCTGCTCGATCATCCGGGTTCGCTCTCCAGCAATGTCCTCAGCCTCGAGGGTACGGTCCGTAGCTCGGAGCCGGTACCGCAACGCCACCGCCCGCAGTCCGCGGTCGGCATCGCGGTAGTCGTCGAACACTCTCGCTTGCTCGACGAGCTCTGAGGCCCCCATCGTCGCCGTCAGCAGCTGGGCAGCCGAGGCCTCCTGGGCGACCTCGAACGACAGATCGAAGTCGACGTGCGGATAGGTCGATACTGGGTCCATCTGGCGCGGCGGCGTCGTGCCGACGAGCGGATCGAGGTCCAGTTCGACCACAGCGACCCGACCGGTGAGCTCGAACTGCTCGACGACGTCGGGGTGCAACTCGCCGGCGTGCCCGACCACTCGGCCGTCGACGACGAGTGCCGCCGTACGGGTTGGGTGGTAGCCCGGCGGTGTGGCCGGAACCCGCTCGACGGGAATGTCCATCGCATCGGCCAGGGCGGACACCAGACCCAACGCCGTCGTCGCATCGGCCTCCGGCGGTGAGGCACCGAGTCGGTTGGTGCCATAGGGGCCCGTCACGGCAACGGCCAAACGCATCGGTTGCTCGGGCACTCTCGGGTCATCCGTCCACGGTTGGGCGAAGAACACACGCCCGGTCTCGTAGAGGCCCACCCAGTCAGCACCGCGGTTTCGATTCTCTCGTAACTTCCGAAGGAGCCCGGGCAGCAGGCTCTGGCAGAGCTTCGCCTGGTCCTCCCGCAGTGGGTTGCGCACCGTGACGACGTCGGTGACGGCGCCCGTGTCGTCGAGTTGCCCGAATGCCGCGAGTTCCTCCGGCGACACGAACGGGAGGTTGACCGTCTGATAGAGGCCGAGCCCGCGCAGGAGATCGCGTACCCGTCGAGTCCGCCACTGCTCGGGCAGCAGACCACCGGCCGGTCCTGTCGGGACCGTCTCTCCGAAGGTGTCGAAGTCTGCGAGTCGGGCGATTTCCTCCACGAGATCGGCCGGTCGAGTCAGATCCGGCCGATAGGTCGGCACCACGACATCGAGCTGATCGCCATCGACCGTGACCTCCAACGCAAGACGACGCAGCAGCGTTGCGCAACGACCCACCGTGAAGTCGTCCCCGAGCAGCCTGGTCACATCGCTGAGACGCATCGCGATCGTGACCGGCGTGACCTCGTTGGCAACGACGTCGATGGCGGCATCGAGGATCGTCACGCCGGCGATGTCCTGGAGCACCCGGCAAGCTCGATCGTCGGCATGCGGCGCAAGATTCGGATCAACGCCGCGCTCGAATCGGGCGGATGCCTCTGAACGGAGGTCATGACGGCGAGAGGTGTACATCACCGTCGCCGGGTTCCACGACGCCGCTTCCATGATCACGCGCGTCGTGTCGTCGGCCACCTCGGAGCGGGCCCCTCCCATCACTGCAGCCAGGGACGTGGGCCCGTCGGCGTCTTCGATGACGAGATCCGTGGTAACGAGGGTCCGTTCGACGTCATCGAGGGTCACGATCTGCTCGCCGTCGGCTGCCCAGCGCACGTTGAGCTGCTCGCCGGCGATCCGATCCGCGTCGAATGCGTGGAGCGGATGGCCGAGCTCGAGCATGACGTAGTTGGTGACGTCGACCACGTTGGAGATCGCCCGAACACCCGCCTTGCGGAGCCGTTCACGGAGCCACAGCGGTGACTCGGCGATCTCGACATCCCGAATCTCGCGCGCCACGAACCGGTTACACCCGTCGGGAGCGGCAATCGTGACGTGCAGCTCCGGCGTACCGGGCACCGTCGCAAGGCTCCAATCCGGCAGGGTGACTTCGAGGTCGTACCAGGCTGCGAGCTCTCGGGCGATGCCGATCATGCTCATGGCATCCGGCCGATTGCTCGTGATTTCCAGGTCGAAGACGACGTCTGGGAGAGCGAGGATCGACTCGAATGGCGCCCCGAGTGGCGAATCGTCGGAGAGGACCATGATGCCCTCGTGCAGCTCGCCGAGGCCGAGCTCGCGCTCCGAGCAGATCATGCCGTGGGATTCGACCCCGCGGATCGCCCTCGTTCCGATTTCGAAGCCGCCGGGCAAGACTGCCCCGGGGAGGGCGACGGGCACCACTGCGCCCTCGTCGAAGTTCCACGCACCGCAGATGATCTGCTGCAGCTCGCCGTCGCCCAGGTCGACGTGTGTGACGCGGACCGCATCGGCATTTGGGTGCGGTTCGATCCGTTCGACACGACCGATGATGACCTTGGTCCAATCGGCCCTGTAGTGCTCGACGTCCTCGACGGCGTGACCGAGCATGTCGAGCGCCCGGGTGAGTTCCTCGACGTTCGTCGTGGGGAGCTCGATGTAGTCCTGGAGCCAGTTGAGGGAAACGCGCATCGGCTACCCCCTGAACTGTTCGAGGAAGCGAACGTCGTTGTCGATGAAGTGGCGGATCGAGTCGATGCCGTGACGGACCATGGCCAGGCGTTCCACACCCATACCGAAGGCGAAGCCGGTGAGCTCGTCCGGGTCGTATCCGACCGCAGTCAGCACGTTCGGGTCGACCATGCCGCAGCCGAGCATCTCGAGCCAACCGACACCTTTGCAGACACGACAGGTCGAGCCGGGCCCATCGCAGTTGAAACACGAGACGTCCAGCTCGGCGGAAGGTTCCGTGAACGGGAAGAAGTGCGGACGCATCCGTACCTTCGTTTCGGGTCCGAAGAACTGACGGGCGAACTCAGCCAGCGTGCCCTTGAGGTCGGAGAACGTGATGTTCGTGTCGACCGCGAGCCCTTCGATCTGGTGGAACACCGGCAGGTGCGAGGCATCGATCGTGTCATTGCGGTACGCCCGCCCGGGCGCAACGATGTACACCGGTGGCTCGTGCTGTTCCATGTACCGGGCCTGGATCGGCGAGGTGTGCGAACGCAGGTTCATCTCGTCTTCGGGGTTCCCGTAGTCGACATACATCGTGTCCATGCCGAGCCGCGACGGATGGTCCGCCGGGGTGTTGAGGGCATCGAAGTTGTACCAGGCCAACTCGGCCTCGGGCCCTTCGGCCACGTGGTAGCCGAGGCCGACGAAGATGTCGCTGACCTCGTCGATGACCTGCTGGATCAGGTGGAGGTTTCCGACGGGGACGGCCTGGTAGTCGAGTGTGACGTCGATCGCTTCCGCCTGGATCCTGGCCGACTGAGCGGCTGCCGCAAGCACCTCGGATCGTGCCTCGAGCGCCGCCTGGATCTCCTGGGCGACCTCGTTGATGAGCCGCCCAGCGTCGCGTCGTTCTTCCGCAGGCATCTGACCGAGGCCACGGCGAGCCGCCGCGACTTCTGAATCACGGCCGACCACTGCGGCTTCGACGGCGGCGAGTGCGTCGGAATCGGCGGCGTCTTCGATTTGGCGTAACGCCGCATCGCGCACGGCGTTCAGGTGTTCGGTCAGGTCCATCGGGCCGGTCAGACTAGTCGTGGTTTCCATGCGTGCTCCTGCATCTCGAGGTCGTTCGGTCACAAGAAAGCCCGGGCGGTTGCCCGGGCGGTGCCGCAGCGGTGATCCTCAGTTCACGACGCGTTACTCACCCGGGCCCCGGGCCCGGTAAACGAGAAACGGCGTCGGTGCAGGTCACGCATTGGGACAACGGTATCCCACTCAGACCTGCGAGGCAACCCTTGGCCGAGCACGCGTCACGACATGAGTCGCCGACGTTCCCACATGCCGATGGCCGCAGCTACGGAGGCGTTCAGGCTCTCGGCGCCTCCGGGCATCGGCAACGTGATCCGGTGGTCACACGACGCCACGAGTTGGTCCGGCAAGCCGTGAGGCTCGGAACCGATGAGGAGCGCAGCCGACGAACGGCCGACATCGGCGATCGGTGCGCCTCCGGTGACCACGAACGCCGCGCTCGCTATGCCGGCATTCCGAAGTGCGGGAACGGGGTCGGCCGGGACCTGGCAGAGGCGGGTGAGGAAGTGTCCCCCGGCCGCAGCCCGCAGGACCTTGGGGCTCCACACGTCGACACCTTCTCCGGCGACGATGACCTGGAAACCGAGGGCGGCGGCAGTGCGGATGATCGTGCCTGCGTTGCCGGGGTCGGAAACCCCCACGAGCACAACCGAGTCCGTGGCGAGGAGCGGTTCCGGCTCCGGTGCTCGCAGGACGGCAATCGGACCTCGTGGGTGCTTGGTCCCGGCAAGGCGCTGGAGCACAGGCTCCGACACCGTCGTTACGGTTGTGCCCGAGCTGTGCATCGCTGCCGACGTGGTCGAGTCGATGTCGAGTGCAAAGACTTCCTCGACGCCCGCCGTGCGTTCCATCGCGGTTGCGATCACGTGGGGTCCCTCGAGGATCGTTCTCCCCTCCCTCCTCCGGTGACTCCGTCGGTGGAGGCGAGCCACAGCGGCGATCCTGGGGTTCTTCGGAGACTCGATGTGCGTCATTCGTCCCTCAATACACGAAGCGGCCGGAACGACCGGCCGCTTCGTTGCGGATCGATGGGTGGGGTCCCGTCACTCGGCCGCAGCGGTTGCGACCTCGACGAGTTGCTTGAACGCGTCCGGATCGTTGACGGCCATCTCGGCGAGCATCTTGCGATCGACCTCGATGTCTGCGGCCTTCAGGCCGGCCATCATTCGGCTGTACGTCGATCCGTTCTGGCGCGCCGCCGCATTGATCCGGGTGATCCAGAGGCGACGGAACTCGCCCTTGCGGGCGCGACGATCGCGGTACGCGTACTGTCCGGAATTGAGCGTTTGCTCACGTGCCGTGCGATAGCGCCGGCTCCGCGCACCGGTATACCCCGACGCGCGCTCCATCACCTTCTTGCGCTTCTTGCGCGCGTTGACTGCGCGTTTCACTCGTGCCATGAGTTCACCTACCTACCGAGGAGCCGGGCCATGCGCTTCTCGTTGGCGCCGTCGAGGGTGCTCATACCCTTGGCTCGACGCCAACGACGTGCGTTGCGCTTGTTGCGGTTGTGGACCCGCCACGCGTTGCGGTGACGGATCTTGCCGCTGCCGCTGACCTTCAGTCGTTTGGCAGCGCCTTTGTGTGTCTTCTGCTTTGGCACCGGTTCACTCTCCTACTCGGCATCGTCCCCGGCGACGGGCGGTGCCTCCGCCGTGTCGCTGGTGGTGGGAACGTCCGATGCGTTCGGTTGCTTGTCGTCTTCGGTCTTCGGTTCTTCAGTGGTTTGCCGCTCGTCGTGCTGCGTCCGCTTGACGGGTGCGAGCACCATGGTCATCTGTCGGCCCTCGAGCCGGGCTCGAGTCTCGACGACGCCGTGATCACCGACGCTGTCGATCAGCCGCTCGAGGATCCCTCTGCCGATCTCGGGGTGCGTGACCTCGCGGCCGCGGAAACGCATCGTGACTTTGACCTTGTCGCCCTCATCGAGGAACCGAACCACCCGCTTGCGCTTCACTTCGAAGTCGGCGTCGCCGATCTTGGGGCGGAACTGAACCTCTTTGATCACCGTCCGGGTCTGCTTCTTGCGCGCCTCACGCGCCTTGACCGACTGGTCGTACTTGTACTTCCCGTAGTCCATCATTCGGACAACAGGCGGCCGAGCGTCGGCGGCGACCTCGACGAGGTCGAGTCCGAGCTGGTCGGCCAACCAGCGGGCTTCTTCGATCGATTTGATTCCGATCTGCCCGCCGTCGGGGCTGACCAGGCGCACCTCTCGGGCGCGGATTCGATCGTTGACCCTCGGTTCCCTGGTTGAGATGAGCGGACCTCCTGTGGTCGATGTGCGGGCTCGAACAACCACGATGCTCGCTGCAAACAAGAAGGCAGCACGCGCGGTGCTGCCTGGAGTCTGACCTCGGCTCACTTCTCTCGGTGGCCGGGTGGGAAGCAGGCGCCTCCGCTTTGCGTCATGGTCGGCCGAAGCCGGTCTGTCGCCGGGGAGTATACGGGCCTCCCCCGGCGTGTCCAACGCCGGGGGCGTCTCAGGTCTCATGTCTCATGTCGCAAGTCCCGGGCCTCTGGACCTGAGACTTGCGACGTGCGACGTGGGACCCCCACAGGGGCTACTCGTCCTCAGTCGCCCCGTTGATGAGATGCCCCATCTTCTCGGCCTTCGCGGTGAGGTACCCGGCGTTGTCGGCGGATGGGTTGATTTCGAGCGGAATCCGGCTGTCGACAACGATGCCGAGGCGGGTGAGCTGCGCGATCTTGTCCGGATTGTTGGTCAACAACTGGATCGACTCGACACCGAGGCTCCGGAGGATCTGGGCATCGGTGCCGTAATGCCGCGCGTCGGCTGGGTGACCGAGCGAGAGGTTCGCCTCGACCGTGTCGAGCCCGTCGTCCTGGAGCCCGTACGCCTTGAGCTTCTGCAGGAGGCCGATGCCGCGCCCCTCGTGGCGGCGGTCGTACACCAACACCCCAGCTTCGGCCTCGACGATGCGCCGCATCGACTCATCGAGTTGCTGTCCGCAGTCGCACCGGCGGCTCCCGAACACATCGCCAGTCAGGCATTCGGAATGGACCCGGGTGAGCACGCCTCGACTGCCTGCAACCGTCCCGAAGACCAACGCGACATGTTCGGATCCGTCGACGTCGGATCGGAAGCCGTGGGCCTGGAAGATGCCATGAACGGTCGGAAGGTCGGCCGTCACGACCTGGCGGACCACATTCTCGGTCCGCCATCGGTGATCGGCAACGTCCTCGATCCGAACCATCGGGATCCGCTCCCGGTCGGCAAGGGCAGTCAGGTCATCGAGACTCGCAATCGTCCCGTCGGAGTTCACGACTTCCGACAGCACAGCGGCCGGCGTCAAGCCGGCGATCCGAACGAGATCCAGGGCCGCCTCGGGACGACCGCGATGGGCGAAGACGCCCCAATCGCCGACACGGAGCGGCACCACGTAGCCGGGTCGAATCAGATCAGCGGGACCCGCCTCAGCGTCGATCAAGGTCGCAATCGTTGCCGCCCGTGCTGTTGCCGACACGCCCGGAGACGGCCCGTGAGCTGCGTCGACGGACACGGCGACGCCGGTGCGCGCGGTCCCGCTCGATTCCGCCAGCGGCAGGAGACCGAGCGCAGCCAACCGATCGCCTGCGAGCGCCACACCGACGTGGCCGCGCGCCGTGCGAACGATGAAGGCCACTTGCTCCGGCCCGGCGTGCGTTGCGCCGATGACGAGGACCCCTCGATGGTCCTCTCCGCCAACGATGAGTGCGTAGCCGCCGGCGGCCAAGTTCTCCGCAGCCCGATCAACGACGGTCACCGTCATGCCGCAGCCTCCGGTTGCCGTCCGCCGATCGCGGGCCGGAACTCGACGCGAAGATCCGGTCCGAGCTGGACCACCGAGTCGATCTCGACCGAACGTGCATCGGCCAGAGTTGCGAAGACTCCATCGAACATCGAGCGGCCTCCGCCCTGGCCGAGTCGGGCACCGAGGTAGAGGACGTAGCGGTCGACGAGACCCGCTGAGGACAGCGCACCTGCCAGCGTTGGGCCACCCTCGACGAGCAGTTCGAGGACACCACGATTCGGGAGGTCTCGGATTACGGCCGACAGATCGACCCGGCCGTCGGAACTCGCGACCTCGACGAGCTCTGTCGAATCCGGCCACGGCCCGGGATGCGGGCTGTAGACGAGTGGCGACCGTTCGAACAACGCCAGATCGGGGGGGATCACCTCACGGCCGGCGATCAACACCGGACGTGGCTGAGGGCCCTCGTACGCGTCGAGGCGGACCGTGAGTTTCGGGTTGTCCGTACGCGCCGTCCCTGCGCCGACGGCGACCCCATCGGACTCGGACCGGATGCGATGGACGTCGGCGCGTGCCTCCGGGCCGGTGATCCACTGTGAGGAGCCGTCCGCGGCGGCGACCTGTCCGTCGAGCGTTGCGGCGAGCTTGAGGGTTACACGGGCCCGTCCCGAGCGTCGATGATGGAAGTACGCCGGATCCGCTTCCTGGACCAGCTGAGGGGCAATAGCGTCGTGTACGTCGATCCCCAGGGTGCGGAGCCGTTCGATCCCGGAGCCGGAGACCCGCTCATCGGGGTCGAGCGCACCAATGACGACCCGCCGGATGCCCGACTGGTGAATGGCCTCGGTGCACGGTGGAGTCCGGCCATGGTGGTTGCACGGCTCGAGCGTCACGACGAGCGTTCCACCGAAGGCGGCTTCGCCCGCTGCCTCGATCGCCTCGACCTCGGCGTGGGTCGCTCCCGGACCCTTGTGGACTCCCGTCCCGACAACCGTACCCGCAGTCGACAGCACGACGGCGCCAACCCTTGGATTTGGGTGGGGCCACGTTGCGGCGGCGGCTTGGAGTGCCTCCTGGAGCGCCGACTGCTCGGATGGTGTCACGTCCTGGTTGTTCCCTGGTCGCTGCGACACGACCGTCCTCCTCGGGATCTCACTATGCGTCGTTGGGACGGCACGTCGGGGCGTGGTTCAGACGAGCGAGTGTACCGACCGGCCGGTCGATGGTTGCCGAGCCATGCGAGCGACTGGGATCAGGCGCGGCGGTCGATCTGATACACCGAGCCGGGCTGGCTCTTGGCGTATTCCTTCATCTCGGACGCGATCGCCGACGCTTCCCACTCGGATGCGATCTTGCGGTGGGCGTTGCTCGCGACACCCATGGAGATCGATGCGATCGGGAACGCGTGCCGCTCACCTCGGCGATCGGTCACCTCAATGAAGCCCTGGAGTGCGTCGGCGGTGTCGTAGAAGTCGAGGATCCCATCGTCGTACCGCCGAATCGCCGACTTGCAGAACTCCTCGACGACCTCCGGGTCGATGATGGCGATGAAGTCATCGCCACCGACATGACCGACGAAGGCGTCGGTGTCGCCGCTCTCCTCAGCGGCCGCCAGAAGCATCTGTGCCGTGAACTTGATCACCGCGTCCCCACGCATGAAGCCGTAGTGGTCGTTGAACGCCTTGAAGTTGTCGAGGTCGGCATGGACGATGGCCATCGACTGGTCACCACGGACCCGGGTCTCCAGCTCGCGAGAGATGCGGAAGTTCCCGGGCAAGCCCGTGAGCGGCGACAAGTCCCGCATCTGCTGGGCCCGGCGCAGGACGGTCCGCACCCGCGCCATGAGCTCCTCGACGTCGAAGGGTTTCGTGATGTAGTCGTCGGCTCCGAGATTCAGACCTTTCACCCGGTCCTCGGCCAGCGCCTTGGCCGTGAGGAGGATGACGGGCACGTTGGTCGTCGCGGGCGTGCTCCGCAGGCGTCGCAGCACCGTGAGGCCGTCCATCTCGGGCATCATGACATCGAGCAGCACCAGATCGGGGGGCGACTGTTTGGCGGCGTCGAGCGCAATCCGGCCGTTCTCCGCCGTTGTCGTGTCGAACCCGTCGAGCTCGAGATTGACCCTGACGAAGTTGAGAATGTCCGGGTCGTCATCGACGACGAGTACCCGTTCCTTCATCTGGTCACCGCTCCACTCGTGCGCGCATCTCGGCGACGGCCGCCACTGGATCTGGGGCGCGGAACACGGAGCTGCCGGCCACGAAGACCTCGGCGCCCGCATCCCATGCCGACCGGATCGTCGTGGCATCGATGCCGCCGTCGATCTCTATTTCGGTCCGAAGACCTTGCGAGTCAACCCATTTCCGGATCGTCTCGACCTTGTCGAGGACCTCAGGAATGAACGTCTGACCACCAAATCCCGGATGTACGGACATCACGACGGCGAAGTCGCAGAGCTCGAGGTACGGCTCGACCGCTGCTGCCGGCGTCGGCGGGTTGATGACCATCCCGAACCCGAGGCCGAGATCGGCCGCCTGACGGGCGATGCTCGTCGGATCGGGAAACACTTCGGCGTGCACGGTGACCATGTCGGCTCCGGCCTCGCGCAGGGGCTCGAGGTACGCATCGGGGTTGGTGATCATCAAGTGGCAGTCGAAGAAGAGATCAGTGGCCTTGCGTAGTGAGGCGATCACGGGGATGCCCAGCGAGAGGTTCGGCACGAAGTGGCCGTCCATCACGTCGATGTGAAGGAGATCGATGTGGGGCGCAACGGCGGCGACCTCGTCCCCAAGACGAGCGAAGTCGGCTGCGAGAATGGACGGCGCAATGCGCATCGGCTGTTGCATCGGAGCGAGCATACCCAGGTCGTATGACGGTTCGGTGGCGACGGTACGCTGAGTAGTCGATCGACGCCGAGGAGGACCATGGACCGCTACCGCATCGCTCCCGGAACCCGCCCAGACCTCTCGGCGATCGACGCCGCCGACACGTCGGGATTCTCAGGAGGCAAAGCCGAGGGCCGTGCCGAGCTCGAGCGGCTGGTGGGGCGCCTCGCCCAGCTGCAACACCTGCTGTGGGCTGAGGACAAACACAAGCTGCTCATCGTTCTGCAGGCGATGGACTCGGGTGGCAAGGACGGCACGATCCGGCGGGTCTTCGGAGGCGTCAACCCGCAGGGCGTGAAGGTCACGAGTTTCAAAGCACCGACCGACCAAGAGCTGGCCCACGACTATCTGTGGCGGGTGCATCGGCACACGCCGGCCAGCGGGGAGATCGCCGTGTTCAACCGCAGCCACTACGAAGACGTGTTGATCGTGCGCGTTCTGGACTTAGTCCCCGAGGTGCGCTGGCAGCGCCGCTATCAGCACATCGCCGACTTCGAACGACTCCTCGCCGACGAAGGCACCACGATCCTCAAGTTCTACCTGCACATCTCCAAGGAGGAGCAGAAGGAGCGGTTCCAGGAGCGACTGGACGATCCGACGAAGAACTGGAAGTTCAATCCCGGCGATCTCGACCACCGGGCCCGGTGGGAGGACTACATGGCGGCCTTCGAGGAGGTCTTCGCTCGGACGTCGACCGACCAGGCGCCGTGGTACGTCGTGCCGGCGGACAAGAAGTGGTACCGCAACATCGTGATCGCACGGACGATCATCGAGACACTCGAAGGTCTCAACATGCAATACCCCGAGCCCGAGATGGATCTCGAAGGCATCGAGATCGAGTAGCCCGGCCTGTCGGCGTCACGCCTCGAGCACGCTGATGTACATGCCGTCGGTACCGGTCGTGTCCGGTCCGAGCAACCGTCCTCCGCCCCACACGTCGCCGGGCAGATCCGGAGCGACTCCACCGAACGGCTCAACGACGTCCACGGTCTCCTCGGGGAAGATCGTGCACACGCTGTAGACGAGCCGACCCCCCGGCCGGAGAAGGGC
>JASJAX010000211.1 GCA_030066755.1 Acidimicrobiia bacterium | reverse complement strand
GGCACCCCTCCCTACGAGGGAGGGGGACCCGAGCACCGAACCGTCGGACCCAAAACGCGACAGATCACCAAAGGGGGGCTGTCCGAGCCGTGCGGTGGTCGACGAGTGCTGGTTCCGGTCTCAGTACTCAGTACTGCGGCCGAAGGCCGCTCGGGGCTAGGGGGGTCGAGCCACTCGTCGATCAGCGTCGTGAGTAGTTCCCCGGATGGGGGAAGAGTGGGGTGCAGCAGGTGTCGATCAGGGTTCTGTCGATCAGTCCAGCCCAATCGGGGGAAGGTGCTGGCGCCTGGCGGCTTCCGTTGCTCCCGTTGAGCAAACTCCAACGAACCTGCGCCGCAAGTCCGCGTAGGGGAGAGCAGCACCCGTCGATCAGTCGGCGATCGATGGCGCCATTCCGGGAGCCCAGGTGGGGTTCGTCGGGTCGATCGTCCTCGCCGTCGGACTCCTCTTCTGCCGGAATGAGGACGACACGAACCACCGGCCCCTGCTGGGCCGGAGAGTCCGGAGGCGACGCCGGTGGAGGCCGTGTCGGGACCGGTCCGAAGCCTGCGACGTCGCGACGCAGACGGGCGGGTTTTGCAGCGGTGATACGCCGCTCGTTCACCAGGAGGACTCGAGCACCCGCTCATCGGCCGGGATGTCGAGGAGCGGTTGGTCGTCGGTATCGGTGATCACGATCGTCGGCTCCGTGAACGCTTCGAGGATCTCGTTGGCCAACACCGCGTAGTCATCGGCCAATCCACGAGCCGCCTGCGACTTCGCCGGCCCGAACCGCTTGAGCAGGTCCCGGTCGGTCTGAAGCAGTGCGAAGCGCTTCTCCTTCTCCTCAGCAGCGGCCCGTTCGTATTCCACCGCCGTCATGCCGGAGCGACGCATGTCGTACGCCGCCCGCTGGGAGTGCCGGATCGCCCGGCTGAACACGCGGACTCCGTAGGGGAAGTCGCGGTGGAGTTCGTCTTCGACTTGGCGCCGCAACGCCGTGGCGTTGGGGTTGAAGTCGAAGAGCACGATGCCGAGGAGTTCGAGCTCTGAGTTGATGGCGCGGGTCTTGATGGAACGGAACCGCCGCGCCATCAACTCGAGACCGTCCATTGACGCCGTGTCGAACTTGATCGGAATGACCAGTGCGCGGGCCATTGCGAGGCCCAGATCACCCAACACGTCGTCTCCGGGTGGGCAGTCAAACAGGATGAGGTCGTATCGTTCGGTGAGGGGAGCGAGGGCGGCATCCATCGCCTTGGCGGCGACGCGGGAGCCACGAGTGAGCAGCACGTCTGCGAGCTCGCGGGTCAACCTGCCGCCCGGCACGGCGTCGAGGTGGTCGCGGATGCCGATCACCGGAGGTTCGAGCGGCTCCTCGAACTGCACTGCCTTGCTCAGGGCGCGACCCTCGTCAGATCTCCCGAGGTGGCGATAGCCGAGATCGGCTCCGAGGTTGCCTTGGGGGTCGAGGTCGACGACGAGTGTGTCCCACCCCGAGTTGGCGGCCATGACTGCGATGTTCGCCGTCAGAGAGGTCTTGCCGACTCCGCCTTTGCCGTTTGCAATCGCCAGCGCCTGGTTCAACACGGTGCGCACTCCCCTCGTCGGGTCCGTGTCACCCCCTCAGTGCCCGACCTGATCGTACGGCCCAAGTAGCCAATAGTGAGGGATTTCGCGAGGTCGAGGCGCTCGCAGGCGGTGTCCGCTGCGCCGTCACGGTGGTGTCGAGCGGGGTCTCTAGAGTCGACGAGACGCGCAGACGTGGAGGCCAAATGGACCGGAACCCGGTGTTCGAGATGTTGGGACGACGGCTGCGTCTCGCCGTCGTCGGCGGCGGTCCCGGGAGCTTCATCGGCGGGATGCATCGTGCGGCGGCGCGCCTCGACGACCGATACGACCTCGTCGCCGGGGTCCTGTCGTCGGACCCGGGCCGCTCCCAGGTTGCCGGAGCTGCCATGGGACTCGATCCGGCCCGTGCGCATGGAGACGTCATGGAGCTACTCGAGTCGGAGCGTGCGCGAAGTGACGGTGCCGACGTCGTTGCGATCATGACCCCAAACGACAGCCACCACGAGTATGTGTTGGCTGCCCTCGATCGCGGGTTCGACGTCATCTGTGACAAGCCGATGACGAACACGCTCGATGAAGCGCTCGATGTTGTGGCGAAGGTCCGCGAAACCGGACTCGTGTTCTGCCTGACCCACAACTACACGGGGTATCCGATGGTGCGGCAGGCCCGGGCCATGGTGGCGGCGGGTGATCTCGGCGAGATTCGACTCGTCCAGGTCTCGTACGTCCAGGGCGGCAAGGCCGATGAGCAGGACCCCGACCCGGCCGATGGATTGCCGTGGCGATACGACCCGGTGCGTGGCGGTCCGTCGCTCGTCATGGGCGACATCGGAACCCATGCGCACAATCTCGCTCGGTTCATCACTGGGCTCGAGGTCGCAGAGGTCTCCGCCGAGATCGGCCACGTCGTCCCGAACCGCTTGGTCGACGATTACGGCGCCGCCATGCTCCGTTTCTCCAACGGTGCCCGGGGAACGTTCTGGGTGACCCAGACCGCTGCCGGGGTTGAGAACGGCCTGGAGATCCGGGTGTCCGGCACGAAAGGCTCGCTCGAATGGCACCAGGAGCGACCAACCCGTTTGGTCTTCAAGCCGCTGGACGGCCCCGTTCGGGTGTTCACACCGAACGGACCCGGTGCGTACCCGGCGACGGTTCGGGCGAGCCGCATCGTGGCCGGTCATCCCGAGGGGTTCCACGAGGCGTTCGCCAACCTGTACTCCGATGCTGCGGAGGCAATCGCCGCCCGGCGGTCGGGTAACCCGGTTGATCCGCTGGCGCTCGACTTCCCGAACGAGATCGATGGGGCGATCGGGGTGCGGTTCGTGGACGCCGCCGTGGCGTCGAGCAAGACCAACGGGCAATGGACTGATGCCGCGCTCCACCTGGAGGTGTCGTGATGCCCGTGCGTCGTGAAGTGAGCCACGCCGAAGCGTCGAGTGTCATCGGCGCCGTCATTGCGGAACTCGCAAGACGTGGCGCCGGTGCCGCCGTCGCCGTCGTCGATCCCCACGGGGAGCTCGTCGGGTTCATGCGCACCGACGGCTGCCCGCTGGCGTCGATCACCAATGCCATCAACAAGGCGTTCACGGCGGCCCGCGAAGGCGTCGAATCAAGCGAGATCGGTGAACGATCCCGGACTGAAGGGTTCCCGATGACGAACTTCGGGGACCTCCGCTACACGGGCTGGGGCGGCGGCGTACCGCTGGTGCTCGGTGGCGAGGTGGTGGGCGCCGTCGGTGTCAGCGGCCTCCCCGAGGAAGAGGACATCGAACTGGCCCGCCGGGGCGCGGCGGTCCTCGCCGGCGCCGGTGACGAGGAGGCATGACATGACAAAGGTTCGCTGGGGCATCCTCAGCACCGCCAACATCGGCATGAAGAAGGTGACGCCGGCGATCCAGGCGGCGCACAACAGCGAGGTCGTCGCGATCGCGTCGCGCGGGCAGGAACGGGCAGCCACCGCAGCAGCTCAACTCGGCATTCCCGATGCGTACGGCTCGTACGAGGCGCTCCTCGAGGCTCCGCACGTCGACGCCGTCTACATCCCACTTCCGAACGATCTCCATGCGGAGTGGACGATGCGGGCCGCCGCAGCCGGCAAGCACATCCTCTGCGAGAAGCCCCTGGCGATGACCGCCGAGCAGGCCCAGGAGATGGTCGACGCTTGTCGTGAGGCCGGGGTCAAGCTGGCCGAGGCGTTCATGTATCGCCACCACCCGTCGTGGGTCGAGACCGTCCGGCTCGTCCGTTCCGGGGCGATCGGCGAGCTCCGGGCCGTGCAGAGCTGGTTCAGCTTCTTCAACGACGACCCTGCGAACATCCGCAACCGGGTTGAGAACGGCGGCGGCGCCGTCATGGACATCGGGTGCTACAACATCAACCTCTCCCGGTTGCTGTTCGATGCCGAGCCGGCTCAGGTCCGATCCTCCGTGCACAGAGATCCGGAGATGGGAATCGACATCGTGACGTCTGCGGTGCTCGAGTTTCCCGGCGGCGGACAATCGACGTTCACGTGCGCGACGCGGACGGAGCCCTATCAGCGGGTTCAGATCGTCGGCAGCTCGGGCCGTATCGAGATCGAGATCCCGTTCAACATCCCGCAGGACGTGGAGACCCGAATCTGGCTGACCTCGGGCGGTGAGCCACCGATCAACCCGGCGACCGAGGTGAAGACGTTCGAGCCGGCGGACCAATACACGATCCAAGCCGAGCTGTTCGCCCAAGCCATCCTCGACGACACCGACGTGGCTGTGCCGCCCGACGACGCGGTGGCGAACATGCGGGTGATCGAGGCGGTTCTCGGAACCGGCGGTTGAGCGCCTGGGCTCAGGGCGCAGCTGATCCGTCGTAGTACGTCTGCGCCTTCGCCCACGCATCGTCCCCGATCGCCGCTCCCATCACGCGCCCCGGCAGATCGTCGGCCCGGACGTGGATGCCCCCGTAGAGGCGGGAGATGCCGGCCTGGTCGGCCGCATCGGCGTAGGTTGCCCACTGCAGTGTGATGTCGGTGCCGGGACCGGCTTCGAACTCGAGTGAGTCGGAAGGAATGGTCCACTCGCCGAGCCCGCCCGGGAAGTACTCGCTGCCGGTGAACCCGGCGAGGACCTGAGCGGCGGCACGGCTGAACGTGCTGTGCCCCGACACGTAACCGGCGAAGGCCGGGGTCACGAATGAGGGCTTCTGGTACGGCACCCACTCGACGGCCCGGATCCAGCCGACCCCCGCAACGTCGGTCTCCGGGTTGTCCGGGGTTCCGACCCACGCACGGACCGCAATCTCCCCTTCGTGTCCGGCGAGCGCCTCGTGCCGTTGGCCCGGAGCGGTGGTTTCGGTGGTCACGACCTCGACCAGATCGTCGGTGAGCGGCAGGCCATCGGGGTGGTAGGACGGACCGTCGGGGTCGCTCGACTGGCCGAGACTCCCCATGTACCGGATCATCGAGATGGGCCGGATGTAGTCGTAGTGGCCCTTCGCCCCCCACGCAGCGATGGCGCCGTCGTGTGCGGCGCCGTTGATCGCCAGGTACAGCTTCACGTCCCACTCGAGCCGGTCGACCGGCTCCCCGGCTCCACCGATCCGTAGATCGGGGGCGAGTGTGTCGGACACCTCGTTTGCCAGCGTGTTCCAGTGTCCCGGCGGCGTCTCGGAGTCGGGCCCGTCTGCCCAGAACTCGGCAACCGCCCGGCCGAAGTCCGCTTCGTTCACGAGGTTCGGTTCGTACGGGGCGCCGGTCACCGGATTGATGGCGTATCCGGCGCTGTCGTACGTCCCGAGTGTGGTGGCGCCGAGCGTCGCGGGAGAGATGTCGATGGTCGGCGCTCCAGTCGGGTCGAGCAGGCTGCTGTACCAGATCACTTCGACGGCGGCTTCCTTGAACTCCGCGTCGGTTGCCGGATCGCCGAGGTAAGGGGGCGGGCCCGGGTCGACGGGCAGTCCGGCCGGCGATGACCCGCTTGCCGCCAGCGCAAACGGTGAGACGACTCCCCAGTGCGAGTCGATGAACTCCTGGACGCCGTTCTCCACCGGGATCCCGTTCTGCGAGATCATGCGCTCGATCTGCAACGGTTGCCACCGGTTGGGATCGACCAGCGTGATACCCGGCTCGGCAACGGTGAGGGGCGGGTTGACCGGGGCATAGTCCGGATCGGCGTACTCCTCGGCTTCGTTCGAGCCATCGGTCAATCCGAACTCCAGATACTGCTCGGCGATCCGGTTGCCGAGCGCAGCCGGACTCGAACCCTCAGCGCTGCGCTCGTCGGGTGACAGGCAGAGGTCGTCCATCAGCGTGCGGATCTCCGTGATCGTGCCCTCGGCACCGATCGACAGCAGGTACCTCGCCTCGAGAATGCGGAACGCGGCATAGCTGATGGCCTCATTACGGGCGGCAGCGACATCGTCGGCCTCGTGCTTCTCGGTCACGAGGTA
>JASJAX010000210.1 GCA_030066755.1 Acidimicrobiia bacterium | reverse complement strand
GTCGTCGACACGTTTCGGAACACAGCCCCGACAGTGCGGAGCGGTGGAGACCCTCCCCGCCTCCGCTTCGCTCCGGCACCCCTCCCTACGAGGGAGGGGGACCCGAGCACCGAACCTTCGGACCCAAGACGCGACAGATCACCTTCGGTGGGACTAATGCGCAGTGCGCTGCTCGCGGTCCTTCTTCTCGTTGTCGCGGCGTGTGGGGGAGACACGAATCCGTTGCTCGATCCGGACTCGGGTGGGGACGGGACGGTTGCGGAGGATGGGTCGGATGCGTTCAGTCAGCCGCTGGGGAATCTCGACGACGCTGGGGTGGCGGCGTTCCAGGTGGGGAACGAGTTCTTTCGCCAGGCTTGGGTCGTCGCCCCTGGAACGGAGGCCAACGACGGTCTCGGTCCGCTCTTCAACGCCACAGCGTGTATCACCTGCCACGTCGACGACGGCCGCAGCCGCGGCCCGGACCAAGGGGTCGTCGACCGGCCGGGGCTGATCGTGTTCCTCAACTCCGGGTTCGACGAGTCCGGGATCCCTGTGCTCGACTCCGGCTACGGAGGTCAGATCCAGGATCGGTCGATCGACGGCGTTCCTGCCGAGGCCGTCGTTGTCGTCGACTACGAGGACGTGGTCGTGGAATACCCCGACGGCACGTCGATCACATTGCGGCGGCCGGCCTACACGCTCGATCAGCTTGCCTTCGGCGGACTGGCTCCCGAGACGTCGTTGTCCCCACGGGTTGCGCCCCCGCTGATCGGCATGGGGTTGCTCGAGGCGGTTTCCGAGGACACCATCGCCGAGTTCCTCGACATCGACGATTCCGATGACGACGGTATCTCGGGTTGGCTGGGTTGGGGCCGGTTCGGTTGGAAGGCATCGATCCACACCTTGCAGGAGCAGACCGAGGCCGCCCTGCACGGCGACATCGGCATCACGTCAGACCGGTTTCCCAGTGAGGACTGCCCGGCACCGCAACTCGAATGCCGACGGGCGCCGAACGGCGGTTCGCCCGAGGTGAGCGAGGCTCGGATCGGTGCCATCGTCAACTACCTGCGGACGCTCGCCGTTCCGGCGCGGCGTGATCTCGACGACCCGCTCGTTGCGGCGGGCGCCGAGATGTTCGGCGCCGCCGGATGCGATGCATGCCATCGCCCGACGCTGACCACGGGGGAGTCGTCGGTGCCGGCGGCGTCCCGTCAGGAGATCCATCCGTACACCGACCTCTTGCTCCACGACATGGGCCCCGGCCTCGCCGACACAGGCCCCGGCGGAGCGGAGTGGAGGACACCGCCACTGTGGGGGATCGGCTTGACCGGCGTCGTCGGTGGCCACACCACATTCCTCCACGACGGACGAGCCCGAAGCCTCGAGGAGGCAATCATGTGGCACAGCGGTGAAGCGTCGGCTGCGCAGCGTGCGTTCGCCGAGATGGCGAAGGAGGAGCGGGAAGCACTCATCGCATTCCTGAAATCGCTGTGACCGCGGGTTCGTTTGCGGCCTCAGCGCTCAGCTTCCCGGGGTCCCCGCGAGGTCCGTTGAATGGGGCGATCCGGGACGGGTGATCCCGAGCTCCTCGGATGTCACAACGGCGCCGGCCACGGTTCCGTCCTCGTCGAAGAACGGTGCGCAGTAGGTGCGAGTGGTGATGTCGGTGCCGTCGGCGCGCTGGACGGTCAGCAGGAATGGCCCGGCCGTCTGACCGGAGCGGATCGCCGCCGTGACCGGGGCGTTGTCGACGGTGAGCGGTGTGCCGTCGGCAAACCGAACTCGGAACATCGACTGCGAGCTGTGGAGATCCGACGGGCGCACGACGTCGTCGGACAAGCCGAGCATGTCCCGCTCTCGCTGGTTCCAATCCACGACGGTTGGGGGATCACCGGCGAACACGGAGATGGCGATCGGGAGCGACTCCATGACGCTGGACCGCAGCGTGCGCTCGAAGGCCACGTCCCTCGCGAGCGATGCCCGATGGACGGCGAATGCGGCCAACTGCGCCAGCGCCATGGCCACATGACCTGCCCGGCCTGCCGGGATGTCGTTGGCGTGAGCGAACGAGACAACGAGGACGCCAACCGGCTCGGTGCCGTCCATCACCGGGACGGCCAGCGCCGCACGCCCGCCCAGATGCCGCTGCCAGTCGGGCACGCCGGGTTCGGCGAGGCCACTCAGCTCGACCGGTGACGCCGTGCGCAGCACGTGCGTCAGCGTTGCGTCGACAACCCACTGGCTCGGGGCCGATGCCGACGATGCGACAGGCTGAAACGCCTCGCCTTCCGGGACCATCAGGACCGTCCCGGTTGCGCCCAACAGCTCGACGTAGAGCCGGTGAATACCGGCCATCGTCCGGTCCAATGACCGCTCGGCGAACGCAGCCGCCAGGTCGACGAGCAGTCGGGCCCGCGGTGAGTGGGCGATCACCGGCGCCGCATGCTTCGGGAGATGCTCAGTGGGTGAGGCCAACGCCTCATCGGTGTGGGGGAGGAGCAACGCAAACGTCGCACCACGCCGGCGCGAACGTTCGATCGCGAGGTCGCCACCCATGGCCTCGGCGAGCTCGCGGCTCAGTGTGAGGCCGATACCGAGACCTCGATCGCTCGCCGAATCGGAGAAGATCGCCGCCTCCTCCTCGCGGTCGATACCGGGTCCGTCGTCGCTCAGCACGAGCGCGACGTAGTCATCCCGGCGTTCGACGGTGATCGTCACCTCGCCGTCCGGGGCGTATCGCTCGACGTTCTGAACGAGATTGGTGATGACCTGGGTCGTGAGCTGCGGGTCGGCCATTGCGAGCAACCGACCGGTTGGCAGGTAGGTGCGTCTCGCAACGGACGGGAATCGATCGACGACGCGCGAGGTCAATCGGGCGATGTTGATGGGCACGGGGGACGGCTCCAGCGTGTTGCGCGCTAGGCGCGAGGCCGAGTGGAGGTTGGCGACGAGATGTTCGATGTGTTCGGCTTCCGAACGGGCCAGTCCGAGGAGCTCGGCTGCCTCCTCCGCCTCGAGGGTGCCCTGGTCGCTGTCAAGGAGATCGAGCATGCCGATGACTGAGGTCAGCGGGGTTCGGAGCTCGTGCGACATGCGGGCCACGAGTTCTTCGGTGTCGGCACTTCCGGTCGGCTCACCGGTGTCGATCAGCCACCCGAACGCGCCCAGCGCGAGCGCAACGACGATGACCGGCACCCCGGCGAACGTCACGCCCGCCAGAACAAGGAGGATGCCGAGCACGCCCGCAACAACACACGCGCCGGCCAGGATCCGACGGGATGATTGATCGAAGTGCATTACCGGTTTCTGTCGATTGGTAGATGGAATCGGTCGGTCGTGCCTGCAAGTTGAGCCCTGTCGCCACGCCGATATCGGCCGATCAGCGATGGGCTTTCGCCGCTCGGTCAGCCCAACGCGAGCCCGTCGAGCAACCGGCTCAGCTCTGTTTCGAAGAACGTATCTGGCTCGTTGGGGTACACCCAATGGAGTTGCCCGAGCACCTCGAGTGTGACGAGGCCGTGGAAGTGCGCCCAGGCGCCGAGCATCACGGGCACCAGCCCGACGGGCAGGTCGGGGTCGATCTCCGCTGCGACTTGTGCTTCGCCCAGCGTCGGAGGCCGGTCGACGTCGATCGGTCGGAACGTGCCCCGCCGCCAGGCTTCAACTCCGATTGAGAAGAACGCCTGCCCCATACGTCGATGGGCCGCGACCGTGGGTCCGCCTTCCGGTGCGGCGTACCCGGGGATTGGCGTTCCGAAGATCAGCAGGAACTCGTGGCGGTGGTCGACGCTCCACTGCCGGTAGGCGCGTATCCCTGCGGCGAATCGCTCTGTCGGGTCACCCTCGCCCCGAGCGATCCCGTTCTCCACCGCGTCTGCCAGGGCGTTGTAGGCATCGGTGATGAGATCGGTGAGTAAGGCGTCGCGCCCGTCGTAGTAGCGGTAGAGACCGGCCGGACTCATCCCGATGGCACGGGCGACCCCGCGGAGTGAGAGGGCGGGGGCTCCGACCTCAGCGATCTGGGTCAGCGCAGCCTCCTTGATCTCCTGGATCGTGGCGGCGCGGAGGCGAGCTCGACGAGTGGTCACCTCGTCAGTGTGCACCGAACCAACGCAAAGTGCAAACACTCTTGACATTGCGAACAGTGTTCGCATAAAGTGACGTCAAACAGTGAACAGTGTTCGCACTTGGAGGGTGAAATGACGTCAAATCTGCATGTCGTACTCGGAGCGAGCGGTGCCGCCGGCAACGCCATCGTCACCGCACTACACGATCGTGACCACGAGGTTCGAGCGGTCAACCGCAGCGGGAACGCTCCGGTTCCCGAGGGTGTCGCCCGGCTCGCTGCCGACATCACGTCTGGAGATGGCGCGGCAGCTGCAGTCGCCGGCGCCGCCGTCGTCTACCTGGCGGCGCAGCCCGCCTACCACCGCTGGACGGAGGAGTTCCCTGCGATGGTGTCGACGGTGCTGGACGCCACCGCCGCAGCCGGGGCGAAGCTCGTAATGGTCGACAACCTGTACACGTACGGGCCCGGCCAGACGACGCTCACCGAGGACTCGCCCGAAAACGGCGGTACAAAGAAGGGCGATCTGCGGGTGCAGCTCGCCGACATGCTGCGTACGGCCCACGACTCGGGCCGCTTGCCGGTCGCCATCGGGCGGGCGTCGGACTACTACGGACCGGCAACCGCCAACAGCGTGATCACCGCGCTGGCCATCGCACCAGCAGCGGCGGGAAAGAGCATCCGCTGGATGGGGCGGCTCGACCGGCGTCACTCGGCGGCGTATCTCCCCGACATCGGGCGTGCGTTCAGCGTCCTCGGCGAGGAATCGAAAGCGGACGGCGAGACGTGGATCCTGCCGCACGGCCCGGCACCCACGGGAGCGGAGTTCCTCGCTGCGGTCAACGCCGCATTGCCGGCACCGGTGAAGATCGGCACGGTGTCGAAACGAATGCTGCGAATTGCGGCGCCGTTCCACCGAATCTCCCGTGAGAGCCTGGAGACGCTCTACCAGTGGACCGACGACTTCGTGGCCGATGACGGGAAGTTCCAACGAGTCTTCGGCCCGTTCGAGACGACCCCGCTCGAAGATGCCGTCGCCGAGACGATGCGGTGGTATGTGGAGCGTGCGGCGCGCTAGCGCCGCACGCTGTCTCAGGTCTCAGGTCGCAGGGATCCCCCGCCCTTGTAGGGCGGGGACAGGCTGCGCCAGCAGCCAGGGGAGGGTTTCCGCCGTTCGGCACGACAACCCCGGAACCAAGGGCGCCACCCAACGGGAACCACCGTGATCGTGACCAAGGTGGACACCCTCCCCGACCTGCACTTCGTGCAGGCCACCCTGCACTCCGTGCAGGCCACCCCTCCCTGAAAGGGAGCGGGATCCGTCCTCCAGCCTGTGAGACACCTCGCCTATGGGACGCCGCGCCTACGGGGCGATGGCTGAGAGGCCGGTGATGAGGACGACGGTGAGGCCGAGTACGACTTGTTGGGCTCCGAGGACTGCGGTTCTGGGTGGGGGGAGTCTTGCGAGGACGGCGTGGATGATGCACAGGGCCACCACGCTCGTTGCACCGGCGATCGGAACGAGATCGGTGGCGGCTCCGAGGATGACGGCCAGGCTCGCCACACCCTGAGCGGCGTCGTTGATGGGATGACGGTGGGGCTGACCCTTGGCGCGTCGCAGTTGGAGCCGGACGAAGAACACCGCCGCGGCAGCACGGGCGGCCATGACGAGCCACAGCCCGTAGGCAATGCCCGTCTCGGCACCTCCGGCCAGGGCGATCGCGGCCGCGATCGCACTGATGCCGATGGTCCCGGCCAGTTCGGGAGTCAACCAGCGGCTCCTGCTGCGGACGTCGTACCACAGCTCGATCGCGACCAGCACGGCTGCCGGAACCAGCGGTGGCCACCACGCGTGCTCGGCCGTGACGACGGCGATCCCTGCGAGCACGGCGAGGATGACCAGTTCGACCACAACCAACTGTGCGGC
>JASJAX010000209.1 GCA_030066755.1 Acidimicrobiia bacterium | reverse complement strand
TGTGGCTCGTCGACCCCGACAAGTATCGCGACGGAGCGTTGCACCGCGACTTCCTCGCTCCACTCGCTCGCTATCAGGAGCAGTTTGCGTTCGTCTTCAACAAGATCGATCTCGTACCGGATGATCTTCGATCCGAGATGGTTGGCGACTTCATCGCGGCGCTCGAGTCGCACGGCTACACCAACCCGACGGTGCTCGTCACTGCAGCGGATCCGTTCATGGCGGACCAGGTTGGGATCGAGGACGTTCGGGAGTACCTGTCGCAACGGCTGGACACCAAGCGCATGCTCCGGAGCAAGGTCATCGGCGACGCACGGACGATCCTGCGATACCTCGCCGACGCTGCCGAGGTCTGGTCGGGGTGGTCGGTGGGGTTCGTCGACAAGTGGGCTCGCGACCGCAAGGCCGCCGCCGAAGGGCTCCTCCCGGGGACGGGGCCCGGCGGAAGGGAAGACGCGTTGTGTCGACTCGAGGATCTGGTCGCCATGGTGGCGGCCGACGTGGGCGATGCCTACGCCGCTCGGCTTCGAGCCGACCTCGACCAGACCACGCTCGAGGACGCGGTGGCAACGGCGGCCGCAGCTGCTGCTGATGCCATTCCGACCGCTCGACGACGGCGTCCGATCGTCGATCTCGACGAGGCGGTTGAAGCTGCGGAGGCGGTGCTCGAGACGGAGATCGGGACCAAACTCAGAGCTTTGCTGCGCGAACGTGCTGCGTACGGTGCAACCGTGGCCTCGGTCGGCGTCGGGCTGATCGGGCTCGAGTCCCGCTAGCGAGCATGCAACGATCGCCGTCCGCGTCTACGGCGTCAGGATCCCCACGGCGTCGGGCACGAGGGTCACCTCGACCGACTCGTACTCGCCGAGGATTTCGCCATCGGCCTGCATCAGCGTGGCCGGTTCTGCGTGGATGGTGAACGTGTCGACGCCCGTCCAGACGTGTACCCGGGTGCCGTTGCCGATCGGTCGCCGAGTCACCAACCGGCTGATGACGTCGGCTGTCGTCGTGAGATCGAGTCGTCCGATGGCGGCCACCGTCAGGTCCGAATCGGCAGCAGCTGCGAGGCGGAGGGGGAGCGGACCGAAGTAGGAGTATCGATCGTGCACCTGCACGACCACGGTCACGGCGTCGATCCGTTCGCCGGCGCATTCGACCCGGAGGTTGGGGTGCTTGGTGCGGTACGGGCCGAAGACTCGCCCGGCGACCGTCTGGGCGTAGTGGAGAGGACCGAAGTACAGCTTCGAGTGGGGGCGCTGCTCGGCGACGCTGACGACGTCGGCGTCCAAGCCCACCCCGAAGGAGAAGAAGGCGTGGTCGTCCTCGCGATCGCTCTCGACGAAGGAGATCCGAGCTGCGGGTACCACCTCGGGTTCCGCAGCGCAGAGCGCCTCAGCGGCCTTCACCGGATCGCGTTGCATGTGGTGGATGCGCGCCAGGACGTTGGTCGTGCCCGCCGGGATGATGCCGAGAGCGGTGTCGGTGCCGACCAGGCCGTTGGCGACGTGGTGCACGACGCCGTCTCCGCCCATTGCAACGACGACATCGATGCCGTCCGCCGCCGCCTTCCCGGCGCACCGTCGAGACCCTGCCGCGTCCTCGGGCCACTCCGTATGCACGTCGAACGCCTCGCTGAGTGCGGCCACGACACGACGGAAGCCTGCCCCGGTGAACCCGGAAGCTGACGGATTGGCGATCAAGACGAGACGTCGCATGCGGCCCGCAGCGTACCCGTACGATCGATCGTCCCGATCGAGTTGGTCGGTATACGCTGGAGGGGTGCGCTATCGCGATCGGATCGAGGCAGGACGGACCCTTGCCGGTGCGCTCGAAGCGGACGGCTTCGGGTCATCCGACCTCACACCGATCGTTCTTGGTGTGGCTCGTGGCGGGGTTGTCGTTGCGGCTCCGATCGCTGCTGCGTTCGGAGCCCACCTTGGTGTCGTGGTTGCCCGCAAGCTCGGTGCTCCCGGCAACCCTGAACTCGCAATCGGCGCAATCGGCCGAAGTGGCGACGCCTTCGTCGACGAGGCGCTCGCCGCACGGCTTCGCGTGCCTGCGGGCTATCTCGAGGCAGAAATCGAACGGCAGCGTGGCCGCATCCGTGACCGCATCGATCGCTACGGCATGGGCCGAGAGCAACGGGAGTACGCGGGTTGCGAGGTCGCCGTGGTGGACGATGGTGTTGCCACCGGTGCGACCCTCATTGCGTCGTTGCGGAGCGTTCGGGCGGCGAATCCGAGCCGGCTGGTGTGTGCGGTGCCGGTCGGTCCGCCGGAGACGCTTCGCCGGCTCGAGCAGGAGGCCGATGCGGTCGTGTGCCCGAACCAACCGAGGTTCTTCTCCGCCGTCGGACAGTGGTACGAGGACTTCAGCCAAACCACCGACGCAGAAGTGATCGAACTCCTCAAAGGGAGCAGCCCCGACACCTGACTCTCTGAGTCCGGGACTTGGGACCTGAGACCTGAGACCTGAGACCCGAGACCTGGGACTTCTCACAGCCCGGATGCGAACGGCGAAGTCCTGGACAGGTTCACCGAACTCGAAGCTGGCGACTGGCGACTGGCGACTGCGATGGCGCAGCCATCGCCTACGTATCCGCGATCAGCTTCTCGAGGCGCTCACGCAGCTCGGTGGGGCGGAACGGCTTCGTCATGAAGTCGTCGGCGCCACCCTGCGCTGCCTGCTGCGCAACCTCGGGTTGCGCATGAGCCGTCAGCACGAGGACTTTGATGTCCCTGGTGTTGGGAGCCGACCGCAGGTGGCTCAACACCTCCCAGCCGTCCATACCTGGGAGCCCGATGTCGAGCACGATCACGTCCGGCAGGGTCGCACGGGCGGCATCGAGGCCCTCGATGCCGTCGGCGGCAGCCGAGACCTCGACGTCGAGCACACGAAGGCACACTTCGATGAGCCGACGCACGCTGGCCGAGTCTTCGATCACGAGAATCCGAGGCTTCACAAGGAGTTGTATCGGACGTAGCGGCAGGTTCTTCACTGCTTTTTCCCCGTTCGGATATCCACGATCCGACGGAGGTCCGCATTCGTCGCCTGCGGTTTGGCGTAGCCTGAGGTTGGGACCGCACCCGGCGGTCGCCATGCCGCCCGACGGGCTACGAAGAGGAGAGGACGAAGGTGCTGCCACCGTTCGAGACCGAGCCGTATTCCGACTTCACTGATGCAGCGGCCAAGGCTGCATACGAGTTGGCGCTGGCGGGGGTCGCCGAGCAATTCGGGGACCATGCGCCGCTCGTGATCGGCGGTGAACACGTCACGACCGGACAACCGATCGTGAGCACAGACCCTGCCCGACCCGAGCAGGTGGTCGGGACGGCTTCGTCCGCATCTCCGGCCGATGTCGATCGGGCGCTCGACGCCGCGTGGGAGGCGTTTGGCCATTGGTCGCGTACTCCGGCCACCGAGCGAGCGGCCATCGTGCATCGGGTCGGCGATCTGATGGCGGAACGGAAGTACGAGTTCGCCGCACTGATGACGTACGAGGCGGGAAAGAATTGGCTCGAATCCGAGGCGGATGTCGCCGAGGCGATCGACTTCTGCCGCTACTACGCCCATCAAGCGTTGGCGATGGCGGAGCCGCTTCCGGTTCACGACTACCCCGGCGAACGAAACGAGAGCTGGCTGCAGCCCATCGGCGCCGGGGCGGCGATCCCGCCCTGGAACTTCCCGCTTGCGATTCTCACCGGCATGGCGATTGGTCCAGTCGCCGCGGGGAACACCGTCCTGTTGAAGCCGGCATCGAATACCCCGATGCTCGGGTGGGCGTTCATGCAGCTCGCAGCCGAGGCTGGTCTTCCACCCGGCGTCATCAACTTCATCCCGGGTGGGGGAGGTGCCATCGGCGATCACCTCGTCGATCACCCCCGGACGCGGTTCATCAACTTCACGGGGTCGAAAGAGGTCGGCCTCAGGATTGCGGAGCGAGCCGCCAAGGTGCACCCCGGCCAGATGTGGCTGAAGCGCGCCTACATGGAGATGGGCGGCAAGGACGCGCTGATCGTCGACGAGACAGCAGACCTCGATGCCGCCGCGGTCGACGCTGTGAGGAGCGCGTACGGCTACCAGGGGCAGAAGTGTTCGGCATGCTCCCGGTTGATCGTGATCTCTGACGTCTATGACGAGATCCTCGATCGAGTCGTCGACCTCGCCGCATCACTCGATGTCGGACCAGGCTCGGCGAATGCAGCACTTGGGCCGGTGATCTCGGCTGCGCAGCACACGGCGATCCTCGAGGAGATCGACTCAGGCCGCCAGGAGGCGTCGATCGTGACCGGCGGAAACGCCATTGATCGCGATGGCGGGTACTACATCGAGCCGACGATCTTCGCCGACGTCAGTCCCAACGCACGACTCGCGCAGCACGAGATCTTCGGGCCCGTGTTGTCGGTGATCCGTGCTGCCGACTTCGACGACGCACTGGCCATCGCCAACGGTACGGAGTTCGGGCTCACCGGTGGCGTGCACAGCGGCGACCGGGACCGCATCGAGCGGGCCGAGCGAGAGTTCCATGTCGGCAACCTCTACATCAATCGCAAGATCACTGGAGCTCTCGTCGGAGTTCAGCCCTTCGGCGGCTTCAACATGTCCGGTTCGAATGCCAAGGCCGGCGGTCCCGACTACCTGCGGCTCTTCATGGAGATGAAGACCGTGGCTGAGCGCCTCTGACGATCGTCGAACGGGGGCGGCGGATGATGCGCAGAATCGGGATCGCTGCGCTGGTCGTCGCCGTGGCCGTGGTCGCCGGGGCCGTGACCGCGTCGCAGCTGCGCGAGACGCCCACGACGACCGCAGCCATCGTCGCGCCGACGACGTCGACGCTGGTAGCCGAGTTGCCGCCGGTCTCGGTGCCTTCGACAACTCGAGCGCCGGCCGCGTCGACCACCACGACGACGCCGGCCCCACCCCTGGTGCCCGTGACCGTTCCGGAAGAGCCGTTGCCCGAACCGTCTGCGCCCGATCCTGGAGCCGATCAGGTATTCGATGGGTTCGGCGTTGTCACCGTCGCAGCCGGAGGCGCCGATCTCGCATCGACCCCCGGCGGTCCCATCCTGGTTCGGGCTCGCGAGGGCCTGGTGTTTCCTGCCGATGCGATCGATGGGTCGTGGGTCCGCATCCTCACCACCTGTGACGAGGTTGCGTGGGTCCCCCTCGAGGAGGTATCGGCCGAGTCGGTAGCTCCGCCGTTCGCAGCGGGCGCGGGCGGCGATTTCGCGAACGCAGTGATCGTTGTCGACGCCGGCCATGGTGGCCCGAACATCGGTACCGCGAGTCCCGATGGCACGCTGCCGGAGAAGGTGGTGAACGTCGACATCGCCAGACGCCTGCGTGATCTCCTCGAACGTTCGCACACCGTCGACTGGGAATCTGGCACGCTCTACGAAGGGGACGACGTTGCGCCGGCGCAGCGCGTGATCCTGACTCGGGTCGGCGTGGGCGACACCGCCGACTACGAGGCCGGCCTGATCTACCGAGCAACGCTGGCAAACGCCGCTGGGGCGCACGTCCTGTTGTCGATCCACAACAACGCCGGGTGGGAGGTCGAGCTCGATCACCCGGGCAGCGATGTCTATTACCAGAACCAGGTCGATGGATCACGCCGGCTGGCCGAGCTCCTCGTGGAGGAGTTTCGACGCAGCTTTGCGGCGTTCGATGCCGAGTGGGTTGGCGCTATCGAATCGGGGGCAAAGTCCCGGATCAGCCCACGCGACGAGGTGTCGCAGTACTACGGCATTCTCCGTCGCGCCGAGATGCCTGCGGTGATCGCCGAGGGTGCGTACCTGGCCAATGAATCGGAGGCGGAGCTGCTCAAGACCGCCGCCTTTCGCCAGGCGTACGCCGAAGCGGCGTACCGTGCCATCGTGCGTTTCCTGACGACCGACGAGGTCGCTGCAGCTCCGAGTTACGACCCGGTCGTGTGGGCCGGCTTTGC
>JASJAX010000056.1 GCA_030066755.1 Acidimicrobiia bacterium | reverse complement strand
AGCACGACGGCCAGCAATGCCAGCACCGGGACAAGGCGCGTCGCGCCGGAACGACCGTTCTCCATGTTGCCTCCAAACACGGACGTGACGTTGCGCCGGACCCTACGCACCTTCCGACCACGATGGCGCCCGAGTCTGTCGGAATCCGGACAGTCTTCATTCGCACGAGGGGCGGGCCGACGGCCCGCCCCTCGTTTCTGGACGTCAACGATGCAGGGTCGCCGACGTCACTTCATGTCTGGCCGCATCAGCCAAAGATCACCTGCAAACTCTGTGCCCTCTTCGTTCAGATACGAGCCGTACCAGAAGATCTCCCCGCCGACGTACTTGTCGAGGTGGTGCTTCCCGTACGTGATCGGCCCGGCGGCAAACGCCATACCGTTTGGCGTGGCGGCACCGGCGTCGAGGCCTTCCATCAGAACCCGATGCGGATCGCACGCCGCCCACTTCATCACGTCCTCGTGCCACATGAAACGCGGCAGCTTGAAGAACGTCCAGAGCTCTTCGAAGTAAATGAACCCGGTGTCTCCGACGTACTCGAAACCCTTCTCGAAGTAGGCCATACCGACGGTCTTCTTGCCGAACTTGGCGGTGCCCACCCACACGAGCAGCTCCTCAGGAGCGTTGTGGTTCGGGCATTCGTACAGCGCCAGGTCGAGCTCGAATTCCCCGGCTTGTCCACCTCCAGCCGAGGCCGGTAGGGCGAACGTTGCAATCGCCAAGGCGAAGACCGCCAGCACTACTGCCAGCTTCCTCCTCATGTTCTACCCCTTCTCTCGCAGGTCTCCCGCTCGGCGGTTATTGCATCCCGCCTGGGAACACCCACAGATCTGCGGCGAACTCCGTGCCTTCGGGGTTGGTGTACTCGCCGTACCAGAAGAAGTGTCCACCGACGTACTTCTCGAAGTGCTTCTTCCCGTAGGTGATGTCGCCGGCTGCGTATCCGATGCCGGATGGCGCAACGATCCCCGCTTCATCGGCGTCCATCAGGACGCGCCAGGGCGTGCATGCTGCCCAGAACATGGCGTCCGGATGCCACATGAAACGCGGCAGCCGGAAGAGCGTCCATGTGTCCTCCCAATAGGCAAAGCCCGTGTCGCCGACCTCCACCGGCGGGTTCGTCGTCCAGAACGCAATACCAACCTTGTGCTTGCCGAGATCCACGGTGCCCAACCAGCTCACGACGCCACTCCCCGGCGCGTTGGGATTCGGGCACTCCTCCAGGATCAAGGTGATGTCCATCTCCCCCTGGAGATGGCCGCCGGCCGATGCTGCCGGCATGGCGAATGCTGCCGTTGCGAGGGCAAAGACGGCGAGCAGTACCGCCAGCTTCCTCTTCATTGACTTCCCCTTCCGTCTCGAGCCTTCGGGGCTTGCTCCTCCTCTCCATGGCCGGCCGGACTGGTGGAGAGTTGACCCTCACATTGGGCTCGATGACACCCACCTTCCATCGTGCCTGGCGATCCACGATCTGGGAAGAGCCTCGATGCTTCGTGACGCGGTGAGGGGGCGGATCCTGCCGCCCCCTCACTCACGGCGTCACTCTGAGACGCGCGTCGTTGTCAGTCCATGTTGCCCGGGAAGACCCACAGCTCCGCTACGAACTTCGGCAGTTCGGGAGTCGTGTCCTCGGCGAACATGCCTTGCCAGAAGGAATTGCCGCCAACGTACTTCTCGAAGTGCTTCTTCCCGTACGTGACGTGGCCGGCGCCGTACCAGATGCCGCTGGGCGCTCCGATGCCGGCTTCCTCGATCTCCATGACCCTCAGCCACGGCGTGCAGGCCGCCCATAGGAAGGCGTCCGGATGCCACTCGTGGCGCGGCAGTCTGAAGAGCGTGACGACCTCTTCGAAGTAGAAGAAACCGGTCTCACCGACCGGCGCCGTCGCAAGTGTCTCGAAGAACGCGATCCCCAGCGTCTTCTTGCCGATATCGATGGTGCCTGCCCACGTGATGAAGCCATCACCTGGCGCATTGGGGTTTGGGCACTCATACAGGTACAACGCGATGTCCACCTCGCCATGGAGATGGCCGCCGGCCGATGCGGTCGGCATGGCGAACGCTGCCGTCGCTAGAGCGAAGACGGCGAGCAGTATCGCCAGTCGCTTCCTCATAGGTTTCCCCTTCCGTCTCGAGCCTGGAAGTACGAACTCCTCCTCTCCATGGCGTTCAAGGAAGGTGGATTGGTGACCCTCACATCGGGCTCGAGGCGCCCAACTCCCATGGTGCCCAATCGAGGAACGATCTGGAAAGGGCAATTTGGCCATCGGACCTGGGATTTCCGTGAACCGAACGACCAATACGCAGAAGGGCGGGCCCCACGGCCCGCCCCTCAATCTGCGGGTCGACACGCTGCGGCGCCGACCTCAGTCCATTCCGCCAGGGAAGATCCAGAGCTCACTCTCGAACGCGGTCCCCTCAGCGTTGGTATAGCTGCCGTACCAGAAGGCGTTACCGCCTTCGTACTTCTCGAGGTATTTCTTGCCGTAGGTGATCTCGCCGGCACCGAAGGCGAGACCGTCGGGCGTTCCGACGCCCGCATCAATGCCTTCGAGCACGATCCGCCACGGCGTGCACGCCGCCCACTTCAGGGCGTCCTCGTGCCACATGAAACGCGGCAACTTGAACAGCGTCCACGCTTCCTCGAAATAGGCCCAACCGGTGTCCCCGATCTCGACCAGGTCAGACGTCGGGAAGTACGCAATACCGAACTTCTTCTTTCCGATGTCGTAGGTCCCGACCCACGTCAGGAACCCATCGCCTGGCGCATTGGGGTTCGGGCACTCGTACAGCACGAGGTCGATGTCGACCTCCCCGTGCAGGTGGCCACCGGCCGACGCAGGCAGCGCAAACGCTGCCGTCGTCATGGCGAGGACGGCGAGCAGTATCGCCAGTTTCTTCCGCATGTATTTCCCCTTCTCCTTCGAGCCTCCCGGGTCCAACCCTCCTCTCCTGCGTCGGACATTGCGGTGGATGGCGATCCTCACTCCGGGCTCGAGCGGCCCACTTCCCATCGTGCACCTTGTAGCGGGATCCTGTAAGGGGGGCGTCCGGCCCGTATGCAGCCGCCGACCTCATGAGACGATGGCCGGGTGGGTGACGTCGTCGGCGCATTCGGGCTCGGAGTCCTGTCGGCGGTCTCTCTCGCACTCGGTGCTCTCACCGCCAAGCTCTGGCGACCGACCAACTTCATCCTTGGTCTGCTGACCGCGTTCGGTGCCGGAGCGCTGCTCTCTGCCGTGACGATCGACATCGTCGCCCCGTCCGTCGACCACGGCGACTTCGGGTGGCTGGCGGGTGGTGCCATCGTCGGAGGCCTGGCGTTCGAGGGGCTCAACCGAATCATCAATGCCCGCGGTGGTTTCCTGCGAAAGGCATCTACGTCGATCACCTTCCTCCGCGATCGGGAGTACCGGCGCAGGCGCGGCGTACTCGACGGGCTCGAACGGATCCACCTCTTCGACGGATTACCGGACCGCGAGCTCGATGCCATCGCCCAGGCATTCCGCACCGCCCGGATCGACAGCGGCGACACGCTCTATCACAGCGGCGACCCCTGCGACCACCTCAACGTCCTGGCTCGCGGTGAGGTCACGCTGACCACCCCCGCCGAGACGATCTCCCTTCATCCCTATCAGGGATTCGGGCACCTGGCATTCGTGAGCGGGACACAACACCGGTCGACCGCAGTTGCGGAGCGGGACAGCGAGGTTCTCCGCCTCAGCCGTGACCGCCTACGCAGTGTGCTCGAGAGCTGCCCTGAGTTCGCAGAACGCGTGCGGCAGCGAGTCCACAGCGAAGGGTTGCTCACCTACATCCGCACCTACCACCCGGAGATCAGCGAGACAGAAATCGCGGCGTGGACGGCGAGGTACGAGAGCGACGAGGTGAAACGTCTTCCCCAGCTCGTCGACATCGCGGCGACTACGCCTGCCGAACACCTCATCGACCATCTCACCAACGTCGGCCCGTTCCGCGGGTCGCCGCACCACGTGCTCCACACGGTTGCCAACCTGATGTTCCGGGAGGAGCACGGCGCCGGGTACGTCTTCTTCCGCCCCGGTGAGGTGTCGGATCGGATGTACGTCATGGCCGACGGCGACGTCGCCGTGATCGATGCAACCGGTGAGGCCGACGCCAGCGTCGTGCTGGAAGCCGGCGAAGAGTTCGGGTTGCTCTCGTGTTTCACCGGGATGCGACACACGTCGACGGCGATCAGCCGGGGTATGAGCGAGGTGTGGGTCCTCCGTCGATCGGACCTCGCCAAGCTGATCCGGGAGAACCCGGCACTCCGCTCTGCCGTTGCGACGTTCCTGCACAGCCATCACGTTGCTCACTACTTGGAACGGGACCAGAGCCTCGCACCGGACCGCGCGTCCGACATCAAGCGGCGCGCCCTCACCGCCGTCCGCCACGGCAAGCTCCCCCAGATCGTCGCCACCAGCGTCTCGCAGGGGGCGCCCATCGCCATCTGGCTGGGCTTGCTGCTCGATGCCATCCCCGAGTCGCTCGTGATCGGCGCCACCGCCGACACCATCCGCTGGTCGTTCATCGCCGGCATCTTCCTGTCGAACTACCCGGAGGCCCTGGCGAGTTCGGTCGGGATGCGTGAGCAGACGATCGCATGGCGGACGATCGTCACCCTCTGGGGCACGGTGATCCTCGTGACCGGCCTCGGGGCCGCGCTCGGCAGTGTGCTCTTCCAGAAAGCGGCCGAAGCGGCGTTCGCCGTCGTCGAAGGTCTTGCCGCCGGCGCCATGCTCACGGTCATCACCCAAACGATGATGCCGGAGGCACTCCACCGCTCCGGCGGCTTCGTCGGCCTGGCGGCCCTTGCCGGCTTCCTGTTCACGACCCTCGTCGGGGTGTGACACGTCCGAACGACCCCTGACACGGCACACACCATGAGTGCATGCTTGGGCTCGGGCAGCAACGGGAGACCTCATGAAACGAACGCACCTCGTCCTTCTCATCAGCGTCATGGCGCTCTTGCTCGCCGCATGTGCGGCTGGGGCCAATCCTGAGGTCGGCATCGAGTCCGCCGACGGCGACGTCGCTGGCTTCTGGCTCGGGCTGTGGCACGGGATCATCGCCCCGCTCACCTTCGCCATCTCGCTGTTCACCGACACGATCAACATGTACGACGTCAACAACAACGGCAACTGGTACGACTTCGGATTCGTCATCGGCGCAGGCATCCTCTTCGGTGGCGGCGGTTCCGGTGCCTGCCGATCACGCAAGAAAAAGTGACGCCGGCGTTGGTCGACCGAGTGCACAGCACCGTACGATGAGCCGATGAGCGAGACGGCTGCACCACAGACCACGGACGCCTCGAAGGGCTCGGGCGCCGAGCCCCAGATCGCCGTCTTCTTCGATCTCGATCGGACGATCATCGAAGGGTCGTCGATCTCCCAGTTCGGCTATGCCGCCTGGCAGGCCGGCATCATCGATCTGCGGCACATATGGACCGAGCTCGGGCGGGCGGTCCTCTTCGACATCTTCGGCGAGGCCAAGGACGTCGCCCAACGGACGATCCCCAAACTCCTCGAGACGATCAAGGGTCACTCGCAGGCCGAGCTCATGGAGCTGCGCGAACCCCTGGTTCGGCAGATGCTCGACGAGGCGCGGCCCGAGACCTTGCGACTCCTCCGACTGCACGCCCGGATGGGACGTGACTGCTACCTGGTGTCGGCGTCCGCCATCGAGATCGTCGGAGCGATCGCCGATGAACTCGGGTTCGCCGGGGCCATCGCCACCGAGGCGGAAGTCGTCGACGGCATCTACACCGGCCGGCTCTCGGAGCCATTCCGCCATGGAGCCGAGAAGGCGACCGCCATCGCTGCGCTGGCCGAAGAGAAGAACTACGACCTTTCCCTGTCGTTCGCCTACAGCGACTCGTACAACGACCTCGCCATGCTCGAACTCGTCGGGATCCCGGTCGTGGTCAACCCGGACCGGCGCCTCGCCGACGTCGCCTATGAACGTGGCTGGCCGGTCGTGGAGTTTGCGCAGCCACACCACAAGCTCGTCCAGCGGCTCCGTCTCGGCCTGTTGATCGCCGCTGCCTTCGTGGCAGGAAGGCTCAGCCGCCGGTCTTAGCCGACCGCCGAATGCGCCCAGCTCCTAATCTCGCCGGATGGGACCGGAGGACGTTCATGCGGCACTCACGGCCTCCTTTGAGGAGCTGGCGACCGAGCCGGTCCTGGCCATGGACCAGGGGTGGTCCTTCTCCACTTGGCAGGTGGGACCCAATGTGTGGCGGTTCCCCCTGACGTCTTCAGACGCAGCGTTGCTCGAACGCGAGATCGAGCTTCTGCCGAAGCTGGTAGCGCTCCTGCCGGTAGCCGTGTCGAGCCCTCAGTGGGTTGGGACGTGGGCCGGGTTGCCGTTCGCTGGGTACCCGAAGCTCCCCGGCGTTGCGATGACCCCAATCGACCTTCGTTCGCAACGCATCGTCGAAGACATCGCGGCCTTCCTCGATGCGCTGCACGGCGTTCCGGTCGAGATTGCCCGCAAGGCCCTGACTGATGGCGATCGAGATTCCTGGGGAGGCTGGCTCAGCGGAATCGCTGAGCGGGTGCGCACGTATGCCGCCAACTGGCTCGACCCGACAGTGGTTGATGAACTAGAGCGGCGTATGGCTGCAGCTGAACGGTCCTTCGAGTTCGAGCCGACGCTCGTGCATGGCGACCTCGGCTTCGATCGGCACCTCGAGATCCTCGATCATCTCCTCGTCGAGGATGCTCGACTATCGGGCGCCATCGACTTCAGCGATATGCACATCGGCGACCCGGCGATCGACTTCGCCGGCATCCTCGACGCAGGCGGAACCAACGCAGTGACGGCGGTCATGGCAGCGTCGCAACGGTCGTTCGAGCCCAACATCGAGCAGCGCGTTGGCCACCACTACTTGATGGTCCCGGTGTTCGATCTCCTCTACGCCATCGACACCCAGGACGAGGCCTTGGCCGAAGAGAACGCGGGCGAGATCAGACGGCGGATACTGGCGATCGAGATCATCGAGTAGTGACGGCAACCGCGCACCGCGACCTATCGACCGAGGACCTCCATGAGGGTCGGTAGATAGACCTCGTCGGGTGGATGTACGTGTCCTCCGTTGAAGGGGATGACCTCCCCGACGTCGTAGCCGGCCTCGGCCAACGCCGCGGCGAATCGCTCGGAGTTCCAGAACGGGATGCCATCGTCGTACGTGCCGTGGATCAGGCGGATCTTCAGGTCCGGGTTGGTTCCGATCGCGCTCGCCAGGAAGGCCTGCAGCTCAGGATCCCGTTCTTCTAGGTAGGTCCTCCCATACAAGCTGTCATAGATGGGCACGTGGAGGTCGTAGGTTCCAGCCGTTCCGACCAACACATCCACGTGCGTCGAGCCGCTGGTGACCGTGCAATCCCACTGACGTGGTGGCCCACCTTCAGCGGCGAACTCGTCCCAACGCGCATCGAATGTGTCGCCGAACAGTGCGACATGAGCTCCAAGACCGGCACCTGCGCTTGCACTAGAGAGCACCACCAACGGGTTGTCGTTTCCGAGCTCGGCCGCTCGGGCTCGTACAAGGCGGATCGCACAGGCGAATCCCTCGGCGGACTCCCGGATGGGAGCACCACGGGAGCTGTAGTCGATGGCCGCCGAGTGTTCATCATCTGCCGGGAAGTCAAGCTCTATTGCGGGGTTCTCGCCGATGTGATCGTCGCTGTCGAAGTCGACGACGATGAAGCCCTCCTCGACGAGGGCTGTGGTCCCTCCGATGGCGATCGGCGCGTTCTCAGGTTCAGCGGGGAAGTAGAGGTCGATCGTCAGCGTGGCCCCGTCGCTGATCCGCGTCTGGAACACAAGATCGTTCTCCCTCCAGGGTTCCGCTTGGGCCTCGATCGTCGTGGTCGAAGCGGCCGTCGTGGCCGTGGCAACGGTTGCCATTGAGGTGGTCGTTGGAGCGGAGTCCGCTTCGTTGCCACCGCAGGCCGTGAACAGGGCCAATAGCCCAACCATCATCCCGATCGGTAGGAGTCGTCTCATCGGCTACCTCCAAGGTCCTTGAACATCGGCCCTCTCCAGCTTCCGTGCCGTCACTCCCGAGGTGGCGGCGTCTGGGCTCAACGCGGTGTTGCTACGTAGACGTAGTTCGTGTCCGGGGCTGCCTCACCGAACGCGATGAGGGCTTCTCCGGCGGTGAACACGGACCACATTGCAGAGTGCTCGCCGTAGTCGAAGCTGCGATCGCGATAGCCCCTCGTCCAGCTGATCCCATCCTCCGAGGTCCACACGCCCGACCCGACGGCTACCAAGTCGTTTCCGATGGTGGCGACGGAGCGCATGCCTTGCTTGTCAGGCCCCCCGCCAAACACTGCCTCGTCGTGAGCAACCGGATCCCAAGTGAAGCCGTCGACAGACGTCCAGACCGCGGCGTAGCAGTCGAGTGGAGCACCGCCACTGCATGTGGGGCTGAGTTCGTATGATCCCACTGCGACGAAGCCCGGACCTCCAGCGATCACGTCGTAGATCCTCCCCCCGTCGAGCACGGTCGACGTCCAAGTGAGGCCCTCGGTGATCGGTGTCCAGACGAGTCCGTCGCTCGATGTCCACATCGCCGCGTCGCCATCGAGCACCCCGACAGCGACGAGGCCGGGACCACCCGCGATCACGTGGTCGATTGTCGATTGCGTCTCGTATGCCTCTGCGTGGCCGAAGACCTCAGGATCATGCGGGACCTGAGTCCAGGTGAACCCATCGACTGAGGTCCATGCCATTCCGACTTTCGAGAAGTTCCACGCGCCTTCCAGCGGTACTTCCTCACTCCCTACCGCTACCAGGCCGGGGCCTCCGACGGCAACGGAGTGCATCCAGGTCGCTCGCCCGTCCTCGGAAGTGTCCGCGGGCTCGTCGAAGGTGACTCGGCTCCAAATGAGCCCGTCGGACGAAGTCCAAACGGCGGGCGCTCCCAGCTGGGTTTCACCGACCGCCACCAAGCCCGGACCACCAGCGGTGACGTCGGCAATCGCCGACCTACCGAAGACGTCGTTGTCGTGACTGACGCGCGTCCAGGTGACAGCGTCGGCCGACGTCCAAACTGCAGCATGAAGATCGGCGTAACCCACCGCGACAAAGCCGGGGCCGCCAAGCGTCATGGCAGACACGCCTGCATCCGATCCAAACACCTCGCTGACTGGCATGCGGGTCCACTCAAGCCCAGCCGCCGGAATCCCCGAAGCTTCGACTTCCACCGGCGCCGTGGTCACGGGACTGGTCGGCGTCGGCTGGGCGGGGGCACCCTCGTCGCCGCCGCTGAAGATCAGCAGCGCAATGCCGAGTGTCCCGAGCACGACGATGACGGCGAGTCCGACTACGAGGCCTGGGCGAAGCTGCCGTCGCCGGGCCGGCGGAACCAGAGGCCTTTGCTGTCCGGGCTCCTCCCTCAACGGCTCTGTCGTGACCGACCGTCCGTGAGCCACGAGCTCACGGACGAGGTTGAGATCGTCGACGGCGAGTTGCTCGAGCGACGGCGCAGGGTTAGCTGCCCGCATCCGATCGAGGACTGGTGCCGTGGTGGCCATCATCGACCTCCTTGTCCCTCGGTTCGCGGCGTCATCGGTGCGCTTGCCCGTGCAGGCTCACCCAGCTCGCGCCTCAGACGCTTTGCCGCCCGATGAACCCGCTGGTCGACCGCGTGAGCCGAACAGCCGAGGAGCTCGCCGATCTCGCGATGGGGAAGCTCCTCCCACACCGCAAGCCGCAACACCTCTTGATCTGCCGGTCGCAGTCGGTCCAGGGCCGCAAGCACCTCGGCGTCCGCTTCGCGCCGGACGACGACTGCCTCCGGCTCGTCTACCGAGTTGGGCAACGAGTTGGCTTCGAGCGCTCCGACGAGCGCCCGGCGGCGGGTCCGGCTCCGATAGCGGTCACCAATGACGTGGTGCGCCGTCCGGTAGAGCCACGGCAACGCCGCCTGACCGGCCGGGACATCATCAATACGCCGCCAGGCAACCAGGAATGTCTCGGCGGTGCAGTCGATGGCCTGGTCGCGATCGATGCGGCGCAGGCAGTACGCAAACACGTGCCGCTCGAATGCGGCGTAGATGCTTCGGAAACGCTCTTCGGCGACAGCCTCGTCGACCACGGACTTCCCCATCCGCTTGCCTCAGGAGGTCTGTTGTTCCATTCCAGGATTCCTCACACCCTCATTGGGCGCTAGGGCACACCTGCTTGGCCTGGGCTCACGAAGTTGCGGCACACTCCGCGCACGTCCCGTGGACGAGTAGTTCGACGCGGCTGGCATGAAACCCGTGGTGGTGCGACAGGTGGTGCTCGACCTGGGTGACGAGGTCACCGGTGTGGTGTTCGACCTTTCCGCACGATGTGCATCGCAGATGGAACGACTCGTCGGAGTGGGCCAACTCCCAGTGGCTCGCCTCGTTGGCGCCGAGGTTCGACTCGCGAACGAGGCCGAGCTCGGCGAACAGTGAGAGCGAGCGATACACGGACGACAGATTGACCGTCGGGTCTCGATCGCGCACGGACTCGGCGATCTCCTCCGCCGTCAAGTGCGAGCGGCTCGAGGCCACGACGTCCCATACGGCGAGACGAGGTCCCGTCAGCCGGTGCCCGGCTTCGCCGAGGGCGGTCTTCAGCTCGGTCGCAACACGACTCATCAACGCATCGTACGTCACCGCACCGAGGTAGTGCAGGTCTTATTGCGAGGCATTCGCAACTGCAGTAGGGTCGCAATTGAGAGGACAAGGGGGTCCACATGCATGCACCCGACGGATTTCTGAATGCGGGAACAGCAGTCGCAACCGGCGCCGTGAGCGTTGGGACCATCGGTGTAGCGCTGCGGCAGACCCGCGAAGTCTTGAAGGAGAAGCAGATCCCGCTCGCCGGTATCGCCGCCGCCTTCATCTTCGCCGCCCAGATGTTCAACTTCCCCGTTGCCGCCGGCACCACCGGCCACCTGTTGGGAGGTGCGCTGGCCGCCATCCTCCTCGGCCCCCATATGGGCTCGATCGTCGTGACCATCGTGGTAGTCGTCCAGGCGCTCGTCTTTGCCGACGGGGGCCTCTCTGCGCTCGGCTACAACGTGCTCAACATGGCGATCGTCCCCGCCTACGGTGGCTATGCCCTCTACCGCCTGTTCCGTCGGGTCGTTCCCAAGACGGGTGGCGGGGTCGTGACGGCAACGGGCCTCGCCGCGCTCGGCTCAGTCGTCTTGTCTGCGATGGCCTTCTCGATTCAGTGGCTCTTCGGGGCCACGGCTCCCGTCTCGTTCGCCGAGGTGTTCACAGCCATGGTCGGTGTGCACTTCCTCATCGGCATCGGCGAAGGAGTGATCTCCGCCATGGCCGTCGGCGCAGTGCTCGCGTCACGTGCCGACCTGGTGTACGGCGCTTCAGACCTCGATCGTGCGCAACTGGCCGACAGCCGGAAGGTCCCGATCCGGACGTTCGCCATCGTCGGTTTGCTCGCCGCACTGTTCTTCGGTGCGGTCGTCAGCCAGTTCGCGGTTGACAATCCCGACGGGTTGGAACGGGTCGCGATCGACACCGGGTTCGTCGAGAGCGAAGAGGACCATGCGCTCGGCAACAGTATCTTCGCCGACTACGCAACCGAAGGGCTAGAGAACGAATCGCTCAGTCTTGCGATCGCCGGCATCTCCGGGACGCTGATCACCCTCGCGGTCGGCTGGGGCATCTTTGCCGCCGTCCGCGAGAGGAAACCCAAACAGCCTGCGTCCGTCTGAGCGCACATGGGGACCGGTCACGCACACGCGCTCTATGTGCACGAGCACAGCCCGATCCATCACCTGCCGCCGCAGGTGAAGATCGCCGGTGCGGTGGCGTTCATCTTCTCGGTTGCGATCACCCCGCGCGAGGCGATGTGGGCCTTCGCCATCTACGCGGTGGCGATCGCTGCGCTGGTTCGTATCTCGAAGGTCGGCTTCGGATTCCTCCTCACCCGCCTCATCGGGGTGCTCCCGTTCATCGCCTTTGCCTTCCTCATCCCCTTCATTGCGTCTGGGGAACAGGTCGATGTGCTCGGTATCTCGGTGTCACGAGACGGCCTGTGGGCGTCGTGGAACATCATCGCCAAGGCCACGATCGGCGCCTCGACGAGCATCGTGCTGGCCGGGACGACCGAGGTGCCCGACCTGCTCGCCGGCATGAACCGGCTCCGGGTCCCCACCCTCTTCACCTCGATCGCCGGATTCATGATCCGCTACCTCGGCCTGATCGTCGACGAGATCGGGCGGATGCGCACGGCGATGACCTCGCGCGGCTACGACCCGCGGTGGCTGTGGCAGGCGAAACCGATCGCTGCATCCGCCGGGGCGATGTTCATCCGGTCGTACGAACGCGGCGAGCGGGTGCACGACGCAATGGTGGCACGCGGGTACCAGGGGGAGATGCCCGAACTCCGGCGACGTGACCCGTCGGTGCAGGAGTGGCTCACCGCCGCAGCCCTCCCGGCGCTCGGGATCACGGTGATGGTGATCGCGATGGTGGCGACATGAACCTTGCGCTCGAAGTCCGCGACCTGGAGTTCTCCTACCCCGATGGTCGACAGGCGCTGGGAGGCGTCGACCTGGCGATCGAAACCGGTACCCGGGTGGCCGTGCTCGGCCCGAACGGGGCGGGCAAGACGACGCTGGCGCTCCATCTCAACGGCATCCTGCGAGGCTCCGGTGTGGTCACCGTCGGTGGGCTCGAACTCAACGACGACAACCTGAACGAGATCCGCCGCCGGGTCGGGATCGTCTTCCAGGACGCCAACGATCAGCTCTTCATGCCGACCGTCGGTGAGGACGTTGCTTTCGGCCCGGCCAACCTCGGCCTGAGGGGTGCAGAGCTGGAAGCCCGGGTCGAAGCAGCCCTCGGAGAGGTCGACGCCACGGAGTTGGCCCAACGGCCGCCGCACCACCTCAGCGGCGGCGAGAAACGGTCGGCAGCAATCGCCACCGCGCTGGCGATGGAACCGCAGATCCTCGTCCTCGACGAGCCCACCTCGGGTCTCGATCCCCTCGGCCGGCGAGAACTCGTGCAGACATTGCAGGGACTCGACCTGACCCTGCTCGTGATCACCCACGACCTGCCGTTTGCCCTCGAGTTGTGCCAGCGCTCGATCATCGTCGACCGCGGCACCGTGGTCGCCGAGGGGCCCACGGCCGAGATCCTCGCTAACGACGCACTCCTGCAGCAACACCGTCTCGAGATGCCGTTTGGGTTCAACGGAAGCGCGTTGGGAGACCGCTCCACGGGATCCTGAGGCGAGCCTCCAGCCTCCAGACGCCAGACTCCAGTACCTCGCCGAGCTTTGCCGGACGCCACTCCCGACGGCTGGGAGCCGGCGATGGCTCAACGGCACGGATTGTCGTTGCCGCCAGCAACGATCGACCTACGATCGAAGGAGCAGGTGGGAGCGACGAATGCCCGAACCTCACATCACCAATACGTTCGACGGCTTCTTCGGCCAATGCTCGTTGTTCTCCGACCGTGTCGTTCTGGTTCGTCTCAACGAAGGACTCAACCTCGATGCCGATGTTGGCCGACGCGGGATTCCCGAGTTGGAGGCATTCATCGGCCCAGGACCATATGTCGCCATTGTCGACGGGCGCCGAATCGGATACGTACCAAAGGGCGGTCGCGAAGCCGTTCGACAGTCGATCGGATCACACCGGATCGCCACCGGCTTCATCGTGAACAAAGACTCGTCACAGATGCTCGCCGACCGGTTCCTCAACGAGGCCGGACCGCTCGAAGGTGCGGTGTTCACGTCCGAGGACGAAGCGTTGGCCTGGGCGCATCATCGAATCGGAGCCGCGGCCCCACCTTCGGCCTGAACGACCCGGCCGCGACTGCGCCTCAGAGTGTGAGGGCGTCATTGTGCGCCATGCGCTGCGCCCTCCGTTCGCGTAACGACATCGGTGACCCATCTGCCTACTCCTTCGAGGAGACCGGGGTCTACCGGCCGCTTCGCTTGCTTCTTGTACGTTCGCAGGGTCGCGTCCTCTCCCGGCGTCGTTCGCAACAGGTGCGTCAGGTCCGGCATCACCGT
>JASJAX010000208.1 GCA_030066755.1 Acidimicrobiia bacterium | reverse complement strand
CCCGACCTCGACTTCGTCGAGGCCACCCCTCCCTGAAAGGGAGGGGGATCCAAGAGGGAGAACGCCAAGGGCGTCGGGCCAGTCGCGCAACCCGACACCTTCCGGGGGGACTGTTCGGGCCTGACGTGGCATCGAGCCGTTTTGCTCTACCGGGTTCTTGCTTGGGGGCTTCCAATGGTCCTCACGCACGAGAGCGAAACGGAGTTGGGATGGGCTTCGGGAACACGATGGCGATGGCTGTGCTGCGGTCGCCGCTGCACCGGGTGATGAGCAAGAGCCTGCTCGTCCTCACCTATGCCGGGCGCCGGTCCGGCAAGATCTACGAGTTGCCCCTGCAGTACCTCGACGTCGACGGCCGGCTCGTCATCTGGGCGGGCAACGCCGCCGAGAAGACCTGGTGGCGCAACTTCGAGATCCCGGCGGTCGTCACCGTCCGGCTCCGTGGCCGTCAGGTCGACGCCAAGGCCTCCCTCGTCGAGGACCCAGCCGAACGGACCGCAGCGCTGCGGGCCTACCTCGACCGGTACCCGATCACAACCCCGTCCGGCCGCCCGAAGTTCTTCGGCGATCGTTGGAAGCCATCCGACGACGAGCTCGCCGCGGTTGCAGCGGAAACGGTCTGGATCGCTATCGACGTCGGCTGAGGTCTGTCAGCCGGGAACGATCGTCAGCCCGTAGCGGTCTTCGAGTCGCGCGTAGAGCTCGGCGGCGAAGTCACGGACGAAGCCGATGGACTCGGCGTCCTGTGCAACCTCGACGACGTGGTCGCCGCACGCCGAGCTCGGGATTCCGTGATGCGACGCGACGAAGTCGGCACGGCGGGCACAGCGATCGGCCGCACACCCGATTCGCACCTCGAGGGGACCGATGATGCGTGCCTCCTCGGCGCGGTACTCCGTGACCGACCGGTAGATCCGCCCGCTGAGCTCTGTTGCGCCGGTGGCACCGAGGGCCGGCCAACCGGCGAACTCCCACGCAAACCCGGCTTCGGGGGTACTGGCTCCGTAGATCCCGCAGGAGCAGACGAACACCGGAGCTGCAGCCCGAGGATGCGCGTCACCCTGCCGAAGCCGCTGATCGCACGTCGCCAGCAACTCGACACTCGGCCAGCGAACCCCCGAGAGACCTCCAACGAGCACCGGCCCCCACCGTCCGTCCGACATCGTCTCGAGGTCGATCCGCCAGCTGCGATACGCCACAACCGAATCGTCAGAGACGAGCAGTCGCGGAATCTGGCGCATCCCGCTCGTGCGGCGGCGCTTCTGCCACCAGCGACGACGCTGCGTCGGCACGTTCGTCGTCGACGTCGATCCCCACTGTCCGGTCCCTACCACGACCCAATGCTATCGACCCGAGGCGGCTGGCGGGCGGTCGGGCGGACCGTCGAACTCAGCCAGAGATCTGAGTGCCGTTCAACCAGTGGCAATCCTGGGCAACATCGACCGGCGTCTTCTCGGAGTCGTTCCGATCGGCCTCTTCGAAGTTGATCTCGAAGGCGCCGCCACGCACCTCGGCAACGCCACGCTGACCGTCGAAGAGGAGCACCGTCATACGACTCCCCTCGGCACAGTCGGTTGTGCCGTTGACGGTGAGCGAGTCGTCCGAGTTCCTCGAACCTCCGACCTCGGCGCTGCAGGTGGCTTCGCTCGGTGCCGGGAGTGACTCGAACCACCGCTTTGTCTCCGGCGGCACCTCGAGCGAGATCTCGGCCGACCACGTCGTGCCGTCGAAATTGGTCCGCTCCCACGTGAACGACATCGTCGTGCCCTCGATGCGGATGTTGGTCACGACGTCCCCGTCCTTCACGGAGTCGTTGATCTCGGAGTCGTACTGATTCTTGGCGTTGTCCTCCCACACGTAGCCGCCGCTGCCGTCCGGACTGATTCCGCCCGACGGGCCTTCACCATCGGGACCACCAGAGATCGTGATCTCGCCGCCCGTCGTCGACGGTCGCAGCCAGACCCGGATGCCCTGGAGGCCGCCCTCGACCCGCGCCTGGTCGACGTCGGTGGCTACTGATCCGAGGAAGCCATTCGTCGTCATGGAAGACACCAACGGCAACTCCTTGCCGATCGGAGCGGCACCGACCCCGAAGTCGCCGCCGGAGCCTGAGTCGCTCGATCCGCCGTCGGTTGCGGACTCACCGCCGCCACCTCCGGTTTGAACGGCGCCATCTCCCGAGTCGCCGCCACCGCCGACGGCAACGTCGTCCTCGTCGTCGCACGGATCGTCGGCGACGGCGTGCACCCCGGGGAACAGTCCGAACGCGTTCTCGTCCTCACACGGATCGTTGCCGCCGAAGAAGAAGAACGAAGCCCCGGCGATCATCGCAACGGCGAGCCCGCCACCGATCATCGCCGGCACCCGGGACTTGGTTTCCGTCGTCGCTGCGGCCGCAGCTCCCGTAGCAGTCGCTCCCGCGGCGGGGGCGGCGGGAGGCGGCGTGCTGGTGCGGGCCCTGTTGCCGGCCCGGATCTCGTTGATGGTCTGCTCGAGCTGCGGGAAGCGGTTCTGGAGCTCGAGGAGATCGGCGTTCTGCAAGACATGCGGGTATTGGCGGATGATCGCCTCGATCTCCTCGATGAGGGCCTTGTCCATCTCGCGAGAGATCCCCATGCCCTCTTCGAGCTTGGCGGCTGCGGTTTCGAGCTGCCCCTCGAGCTCACCGATACGGGGATCCTCGGGGTTCTTCGAGCGCAGCTGCTCGATCTGGATCGGCAGCCCGAGGAACGTGGTGACGGCCAGGTCGGTGGTGATTTCTTTGACCGTGTCGAACTTGTAACCCGTCCGAGCCTGGACTCTGGCCTTCGCCTTCTCGACGATCCCGTCGATCTCCCGTTTGGCGCGTTCGGCCTCAGCGCGCTGATGCTCGTCGAGCAGCCGCATCCGTTCTTCTTCGAGGGCGGCGATTTGATCCTCGATCGTGGGCTCTCGCCGATCGGGATTGTCCTGAGATTCCTGTTCGGTCTGGCGGTCCGGGTAGTCCGTCCCGCGTTTGACCTCCTGGACCACCTCGTTCTTGTGCTGCGTGATGGCGTGGAGTTTCTTGATGTCCGGGACGATCGAGTTGATGGCCTTGGCGTACTGCGTGACCATCGCCCCCATCCCGGGCACGCGGCCGAGGGTGTTCTCGAAGACCGACGCCACGGCGCTGAAGTACTTGTCGAACATCTCGATCAGCTCATCGCCGCTGATCTCACCGTCTTGGGCACGCTCGAACGCATCGATCGCAGACTTCAGTTGCTCGATGCCCGTCTGCGCTTTGGCGAACATCTCCGAACCCTTGTCGAGGCCCTTCGAGAGTTTCTCCATCGACTTCAGCAGCTTCGAGTTGTGCTCTCCGAAGGGGTTCATCACCTCTTCGAGCGCCGTCTGGGCACGGATCGCCTCGGCGACGAGGTTGGCCGGGAGCTCGGTCTTGTCGAGCGTGAGGGGATCGACCTTCGTCGTGTCGAGCGAGAACTCGAGCTCGCCGGTTTCCTCGTTGACCTTCGCGTTGATGAAGTCCTTGAACGTGAGCGTCTCGCCCTTGAGGTCTTTGCTCATCCGGCCCATCACGTCGGCGGTCTCTCCGAGCTTGGACTTGATGCGATTCGCCGCGTCGAGGCCTTGCTGGAGGAGCCGCAGCGTCTGGATCTTGGCGTCGATCTGGGCGATCTCGGGCGGCAGCGGCAGCTCGTTCGGCATTCTCTCTCCCCCTCAGGAGTTCGTTGTCGCACGTGGAGGGTACGCGAGTCGGTCGACGATCCGGGGCCCTGCACGCCGTGGGGAGTCACTAGCCTCGCCGCAGGTCGACGCCAACGAGCCGGACGAAGGGGGGCGATGCGCGTGCACTGGGGACGCCGTTCCGTGTCGGAGCGGAACCGTGGGTTGGTGCTCATCGTGATGCTCGCCACCGTGGCGGCAGCGTGCAGCGGGTCGGGTTCAGGCCCCGCTGATGGCGACACGACCGCGGCCCCGACGACATCGGTCGTGACCGAGGCGCCTCCAGCCACCGCACCACCAACGACCGCGGAGCCAGAGCTGCCTCGCCCCGTCTTCGACCCGGCGGCCGATCACCTGATGCTCGCCCCGGTTCCACCCCGGCCGGCCGACAAGCCGGACTTCCCGACCCCCGACGGCAGCGCCGACTACATGGCGTTGTTCGAACCCGGGGCCCCTTGGGAGAACGCCCTCGGCGTGCTGACCGGCTTCAAGGTCCACAGCTGGATGATCCGGCACTACCTGACCGACGACGAGCTGCTGACGATCGACCGCTCGCTCCGTAACGCTGGGGTTCCGCTCATCATCGAGGCCGAGCCGCTCGATCCGCCCAACCCGGATGAGTGCAACCACAGCGAGTCCTTCGAAGGCCCCTACGAGCTCGAGAACCTCCAGCGTCTGCGTGACCTCGGGGTTCACGTCGCTGCCATCGCCATCGAACAGCCGCACACCTATGGCGTGCTCTCCCGCGAGCCCGGCGCCTGCCAATACACCCTCGAACGCACCCTCGGTGAAGTCGGCGAGTGGATCGCCGACGCCAAACGGATCTACCCGGATGTCGTCGTCGGGAGTATCGAGGGCCTCTGGCTCGGTTACGAGGGGCACCCCGAGAATTACGCGGCCTGGCTCGACGGGTTCGAGGAGGCGATCGGCGAGCCGCTGCCGTTCATCCACGTCGACGTCGATTGGCGCCGCAGCGACTGGGTCGAGGTGGTGCGCCAGATCGAAGACGTCGCCGACGCCCGTGGTGTTCCCTTCGGCGTGCTCTACAACGGCACGCTCGGCGGTGCCGACGACAGCGCGGAGTGGCTGCAACTCACGGCGGAGCGAATCGCTGCCTACGAGTCGGTCGGCGGCGGCACGCCCCAGCACGTCTCCGTCCAGTCCTGGGTCGACCTCCCCGACCGGCTGCTGCCCGACGACGACATCGGCGCGTTCACGCACCTCCTCCCCCGCTACACCGGGGTGCGCGCCGATGTGGCCGACCTCAGCATCGAGCCGGATGGGGACACGTCCTTCGTGACTGGGCGGATCGTGGATCCGTCGGGAGCGCCGGTTCCCGGCCAGACGGTGTCCATCGGCGTCGTACCGACCGACGGCGCACCCACGACCAGCCGGATCACCGGCGTCGTCCCCGACTTCGCCACCGAGGCACTGGTGCTCGTCCGAGTCCACACCGAGGGAGCCAGCGTCGGCGACACGGACGTGCGGATCCTCGACATCGGGTTCGCCGAGGTCGGGGGCGAGAACCTCGTACCGAACGGCGCCTTCGCTGCCGGGGCGAACTCATGGCCCTGGTACGGCGATCCGGTCGGTGAGGTGACGTTCGGCGCCGACGGGCAGGGCGGCCGTCAGATGCGGGTCGTCGCCGGCCCGGGCGAGGTGATCTTCGTCGACGGTGCACAGTTCCCGGTCACGGCGGGCGCCGAGTACGAGTTCGCCGTCACGATGGGTGGCCCTGACATGTCGATCGGCAACGTCGGTGTGGCGATCGCGTTCGTCGCGGAGGTCGAGGGCGCCCGGGAAACGATCTTCTTCGTTCCGGCGGAGGTCGACCTCGGATCGACCGAGTCCGGTGATGACGGGTCGTTCCGTCTCGAACTGCCGGCCGATGGCGCATACGAAGTCGTCGTCTCCGTCGCCGGCGACGCAATGACGTGGCCGATCACCCGCCGCATCGCCTTGGGTGGGTGACGCAAGGGGATTGGTGAGCAGCCCCCCAAGGGTGATCTGTTGCGTTTTGGGTCCGACGGTTCGGTGCTCGGGTCCCCCTCCCTCGTAGGGAGGGGTGCCGGAGCGAAGCGGAGGCGGGGAGGGTCTCCACCGCTCC
>JASJAX010000207.1 GCA_030066755.1 Acidimicrobiia bacterium | reverse complement strand
CATCACGTCCCGAGGTTTGCGCAAGGCGCAAACTCGGCGGCGCCAGTCGAGACCGGCCGACAGCAAACTCGTTCGAAGCGTTGCGTGATGGCTCCGCCATCACGTCCCGAGGTTTGCGCAAGGCGCAAACTCGGCGTCGCGCGACAAAACGGGTCGCCGCACCTCGGTGCTGCGGTTATGCTCCCGGCCACCGGGTGGACGACGGTGCGTGTGCCTAGCGGCGACGAGTCGACCCCCTTGGTATCTGTTCCAATCAGGAGGACAAGATCACATGAAACTACGAGCACGGCATCCGCGCGGCCGCAGAGGCTTTGCGTGGATCGCTCTTGTGCTGTCGCTGGCGCTGGTAGCAGCCGCCTGTGGCGACGACGACGGGGGTGACGGCACCACCGCTGCTCCCGGCGGGACGACGGGCGCACCAGCGGCCGCGATTGATGGGCCGATTTGGGTGTTGCTGCCGGATTCGGCGACGTCGGATCGTTGGGAGAACGACGATCGTCGTTTCTTCGAGGAAGCGTTCACTGCTGCGGGTCTGACCGCGGGTGACGACTTCACGATCGTCAACGCTGAGGGTGACTCGGCGACGCAGCTGAACCAGGCAGAGCAGGCGATCAATGACGGCGCCAGCGTCGTGTTGTTCGTCGAGATCGACTCCGGTTCGGGTGCTGCGGTCATCGACACGCTGCGTTCGGCTGATGTCAAGGTCATCAACTACGACCGCCTCACCATTGAGGGTCCGGGTGCGGATCTGTATGTCAGCTTCGACAACGTGCAGGTCGGTCGCACCATGGCCGAGATCATGGGACCGGCAATTGACGCCCTCGGTGGCGTGCCGCGGGTCGTGATGCTCAACGGTGGCCCGGAAGACAACAACGCCACGTTGTTCCGTCAGGGTTACAACGAGACGGTTGAGGCCAAGGTTGCTGCTGGTGAGTGGGAACTGGTTGCGGATCAGGCAGTGCCGGGCTGGGACAACCAGCAGGCGCTGACGATCGCCGAGCAGATCCTGGTTGCCGCCGACAATGACGTCGACGCGATCTTTGCGGCCAACGACGGCCTGGGGAACTCGGCTGCGGTTGCCGTTGAGAACGCCGGTCTGGGCACCATTCCGATCAGTGGTCAGGACGCCACTGCGGTTGGTATGCAGAACCTGCTGCTCGGCAAGCAGAACATGAGTGTCTACAAGCCGATCAAGGCTGAGGCGTTCGTGGCTGCCGCTGCCGCCCTCGCACTGGCCAGTGGCCAGAGCCTCGACTCGGTGACGAGCGAGTTCGGCTTCGCGGTGTCGACCATCAACAACGGCACCAACGACATTCCGTTCTTCGCCCTCACCCCGATCGGTGTGACCGCCGACAACATCTTCGAGACCGTGATCGCCGACGGCTTCCGTACCGTCGCAGAGATCTGCACCGACGATGTGATCGCGAATGCCACCGAGACCGACGCTCTCGCCGAGGTCTGCGGCTAGGCACCGCACGCAACAGACACCGTCAAAACGCAGGCGGGGACGCTACCTGGTAGCGTCCCCGCCACGCGTTTGGAGGAGTAAATGGCAGATCCGATTCTGGAATGCCGGGGAGTCTCGAAGCACTTTGGAGCCGTGCAAGCGCTCTACAAGGTCGACTTCGAGGTCCGCCCAGGTGAAGTCATGGCTCTCGTTGGCGACAACGGCGCCGGGAAGTCAACACTCATCAAGGGGATCGCGGGTATCTACCCGTTCGACGAAGGCCAGATCCTCTTCGAGGGCAAACCGGTCAAGATCCATGGCCCCAAGGACTCCTCAGACCTGGGAATCGAGGTCGTCTATCAGGATCTCGCGCTCGCCGACAACCTCGACGTCGTCGCCAACATGTTCCTCGGGCGTGAGAAAGTCCAGAACGGGTTCGTCATCGACGAGGCGAACATGGAACGCACCGCTCGCGAGACCCTGACGGGCCTCTCGGTGACCACCCTGCAATCGGTGCGGCAGGTGGTGGCGGGCTTGTCCGGCGGACAGCGCCAGTCGGTCGCAGTCGCCAAAGCCGTCATGTGGAACTCCAAGGTCGTCATCCTGGATGAGCCGACAGCCGCACTCGGTGTCGCCCAAACCCGTCAGGTGCTCGATCTGGTCAAGCGCCTCGCCGACCAAGACCTGGCCGTCGTCATCATCTCGCACAACCTGCACGACATCTTCGAAGTAGCCGACCGGATCACGAGCCTGCGGCTCGGCCAGACGGTCGACCTCTTCCAGACGTCAGAGGTGACACAGCAAGACGTCGTACATTCGATCACCGCCGGGCGCATGAAGTACGTGCCGGGGATGGAACAAGAGGAGGAGACGGCGTGACCTCTGAGACTCAGACTCCTGACGAACTCCCTCCCATCTCCCGGGAGCACAAGGAACCAACCACCGTCGCCGAGTTCTTCCAGGCATGGTGGGTGAGGGTTCAGGCGGGCGACCTCGGCTTCCTGCCCATCATCATCGGTCTCGTCGTCATCGTCATCATCTTCGGATCGCTCGACAGCCGCTACCTCACCGAACGCAACTTCACGAACCTGTTGTTGCAGATGGCGTCCTTCGCCACGATCGGAATCGGCGTCGTGTTCGTCCTGCTGCTGGCGGAGATCGACCTCGCCATCGCCTTCAACTCGGCCGTGGGCGGAGTCGTGATGACGCTGCTCCTGCGACCCGAGGATCCGGGCTGGCCGTGGCCACTCGCCATCGCCGTTGCGTTGACCGTCACGACGGCCATCGGCTTCGTGATGGGCGTCATCATCACGAAGACCGGGGTGCCCTCGTTCGTCGTGTCGTTGGCGTTCAACCTCGGCCTGAACGGGGTCGTGCTCATACTCATGACGGAGTTCTCCGGGTCGGGAACGATCCGGATCGCAGACGAAACGGTGCGTGACATCTCCAACGCCTTCCTGCCGGATCTCTGGGGCTGGTTACTCGGAATCGGGGGCGTTGCAGTCGTCGCCGGCACCGAGTTACTCAAGTACCGGACCCGTCAGCAGCGAGGTCTCCCCAACAAGCCGATGGGGATTCTGGCCATGCAGCTCGGCGGTCTCGCCGTAGTCGTCATTGCGGCGGTCTGGTATGCCAACCTCGACCGGGGCGTTCCCTTCGTCATGGTCGTGCTCGGCTTCTTCCTCGTCATGTGGTCGTTCATCGCCGGCCGCACGCGATTCGGACGTCACGTCTACGCCGTCGGCGGCAACCCCGAAGCCGCTCGCCGGGCCGGTATCAGCGTCGACCGAGTGAAGATCTCGGTCTTCATGATCGGCGGCTTCATGGCGGGTGTCGGTGGCATCGTCATCGCCTCCCGGCTGCAGTCGGTTGCCACGAACTCAGGTGGCGGCCCCCTCCTGCTGAACGTCATCGCCGCAGCCGTCATCGGCGGCACGAGCTTGTTCGGTGGGTCCGGCAAGGTAGTGAGTGCGCTTCTCGGCGCCCTCGTGATCGCTGCCGTCGAGAACGGGATGGGTTTGCAGAACGTGAACTCCGGTGTGAAGTTCGTCGTCACCGGTCTCGTGTTGTTGGCAGCCGTCCTCGCCGACGCCTTCGCCAAGCGCCGCCAGACCGCATCAGGTATCAGGTAGAGCGTGTTCCCCCCAGCAACTTCGGTTGCTGGGGGGTTGCCGCTTTCGGATGAACGCACAACCCTCCCTGAAGGGGAGGGGGACCTCAGTCCGGCGGGGCTACTCGGACGAAGCGGTTGATGCCGACGTCGTCGAGGGTCGTCTCGGAGCCGTCCGGCCAGCGCACGCGTAGCTGGGTGACCACGTCGGCTTGCCCGAGACCGAAATGGGCCCGGGGATCCTCCGAGGACAGGTAGCTGCTTCCGGCGAGGATCCAGCGCACGAGCTCGGTGCCGTCCGGCAGGACCGCGGTGACCAGGGCCCCAGGGAAGAACCCGTCGAGTTCGACGGTCAACCACCGGCCCCCAACGTCGTTCCTGAGCAGACGTACCGGAGAGCCGATCGCGTTGACGGCGATGTCGAGGTCACCGTCGTTGTCGTAGTCGGCAACGGCGCTGCCTCTCGCCAGAAGCGGACCGAGGTCGTCGAGCCCGAGCTCTGCGCTGAGGTCCAGGAACTCGGGTGCTCCGGTCTCTGCAACCTGGTTGGCGAGGACCTGCATCGGTTCGGCATCAGCTGCTCGGTCCAGGAGCGGGATCGCTCCGTTGGCGACGATGAGGTCGAGATCGGTGTCGAGGTCGACGTCGGCCCAGGTGGCTCCCCAGCCCGTGTAGTCGCCGCCGAGGTCGGGAGCGCCGAGTGAAGTGGTGCCGTCCAGGAAGCTGACCGACGTCTCGGTGTCGTTCACGTAGACGGAATGCAGCTGGGAGCCGAGGTTGGTCACGAACAGATCGGGACGACCATCGCCTGTGTAGTCACCGGCCGCAACACCCATTCCGCTGTTGTCGTCGTCCGCTCCCGATTCGGGGGCATGCTCGAAGCGGAACCCGATGCCGAGGGGGTCGGCGTTCGCACCACCCGGCCACGCGACGTTCTCATAGAAACGGTTCGGGTTGGTGTCGTTGGCGACGTAGAGGTCGAGATCCCCGTCCAGGTCGAAGTCCGCAGCTGCGCCCCCGAGTCCGTACTCGAAGTCCTCGAGGCCGGCGAAGGTGTCGAGGCCGAGATCCTCTCCTACCTCCCTGAAGGTCGTCCGGCCGTCTGCTCCGGGTCCCGCATTCAGATAGAACAGATCGCGTACCGGGAAGAACGTGTTCGGGAAGCCCGCCGTTGCGCCCGGGAGCCGGTTGTTGATGTCGGTGTATCCCGCCACGAACATGTCGGGCCAACCGTCACCGTTGAAGTCGCCCACGATGGCGCCGGTGTGCCAGCCGTTGTCATCGACGCCGGCATCTCTGGCGCCTTCGGTGAACGTTCCATCGCCGTTGTTCCAGAAGAGCGCGTTGTTCCGATCGGACGTCACGTAGAGATCCATGTGACCGTCGAGGTCGAAGTCCGCGGCCACACAGCCGTTGCCTCGCAGTTCCGTGGCGATCCCGGTCTCGCGACCGACATCCTCGAACTCGCCTCGGTCGTTGCGGTAGAGCGCGCTCGTCGGGATTCCATCCTCGGCGTACCAGCGGCCCCACTCGATCCCGGTCCAGGTGTTCGTGAGGAAGAGATCGAGCCAGCCGTCCCCGTCGTAGTCGATCCAGCACAGCCCGCCGCCCATCATTGCGGGGAGATCGGCGCTGACCTCCCAACGAAACGCCGAGTGCACGAAATCGAGACCAACCTCGTCGGCGACATCAGTGAAGAACGCCGGACCTTCAGCGGGTTCCGACGACTGACATGCCGACACGACGAGCAGCAGGAGACCCGCCGTCACCGCGAGTCGGGCTCGGCGAGCGGGAGTTGGACTCATGAGAACGGCAGGTTAGTGACGGGCGTGATTCGTCCGACATCGTCGGAGATGCCGAAGTCGAGGCGGTTGATACCATCCCGCTCGTGAGCGGAATGCTGACCAGAATCCCGACGTGGTTGCGAGTGGCGATGGGCGTTGTCCTGGTCGCCGGCGCTGCCGTCGCCGTCGTCGCGTTCACCGGTGACGGCGACGACGGTCCGGTCGCGTGCTCGCCGGTCAACGATCAGCCAGAGTGGTCGGTGGCGCGCCGCTGGAACGAAGCGCTGCTGAACGCCGTGCGGCGTGACCTACCGGCCCCCACCGTCCACGCCCGCAACCTCTTCCACACGTCGGCCGCCATGTGGGACGCCTGGGCGGCGTACGACGCCGTAGCCGCCGGTTACCTCGTGACCGAGAAGCACGAGGCCGACGATGTCGCTGCCGCCCGCGACGAGGCCATCAGCTATGCCGCGTTCCGCATTCTCGAGGCGAGGTA
>JASJAX010000055.1 GCA_030066755.1 Acidimicrobiia bacterium | reverse complement strand
CTCCGACGAGGCGGCCTACACGACCGGATCGGTGCACGTCATCGACGGAGGGATGACGCTGTGAAGCTGGTGCGCTACGGGCCGGCCGGTTCCGAGGCACCCGGGATGATCGATGCGCATGGTCGACTTCGATCGCTGGCCGGCGTCGTGCCGGACATCGCCGGCGCAGTCCTACTCCCAGACGGCCTGGCCGCGTTGGCTGCGATCGATGCGACAACGCTTCCCTTCGCCGACGATGAGGTACGGATCGGACCTTGCGTCGGATCGGTCGGCAAGATCGTGTGCATCGGCCTCAACTTCTCCGACCACGCAGCAGAGTCGGGTATGGAAGTCCCCGACGAGCCCGTCTTGTTCATGAAGGCGACTTCGTCGATCAGCGGGCCGTACGACGACGTCGTGATCCCTCGAGGCGAAACCAAGGCGGATTGGGAGATCGAACTCGGCGTGGTGATCGGCGCACCGGCGAAGTACGTCGACGTGGCCGACGCTCGCTCTCACATCGCCGGGTATTGCGTGGTCAACGACCTGTCGGCACGCGTCGCCCAACTCGAGGGCACCGGCCAGTGGGTCAAGGGGAAATCCGCCGACACGTTTGCGCCGATCGGGCCGTGGCTCGTCACGTCCGACGAAGTGCCCGACCCGCAGGACCTGGCAATGTGGCTCGAAGTCGACGGCCATCGCTATCAGAACGGGAGCACCAGGACGATGATCTTCGGGGTCGACGCTCTGGTGTCCTACGTCAGCCAGTTCATGTCGCTGCAGCCGGGCGACATCATCAGCACCGGAACCCCACCGGGTGTTGGGCTGGGCCTGAATCCGCCGGTCTGGCTGCAGCCCGGCAACGTGATCGAACTCGGCATCGACGGCCTCGGCACCCAACGCCAGCGGGTGGTCTCATGACCGCTCTCGTGACCGGAGCCGGGGGCGCCATCGGGCGTGCGGTTGCGCTACGTCTGAGCGCCGACGGTCATACGGTTGCGGTCGTCGACATCGACGGCGCCGCCGCAGCTGCGACGGTCGAGGCAATCGAAGCCAACGGCGGGCATGGGCTGGCAATCGAATGCGACCTCAGCGACGACGCACAGCTCGCTGCGGCCTTCACGACCGCCATTGCCGAACTGGGTCCCATCGACGTGCTCATCAACAACGCCGCCGTGTTCCCGTCGGGACCCTTCGTCGATGTGACCGTCGACGAGTTGGACCGGACCACCGACGTCAACCAACGCGGCTACTTCCTCTGCGCCCAGCACGCTGCCCGGTCGATGATCGAAAAGGGCGGAGGCTCGATCGTGAACGTGGCCTCGATCACCTGGCACGGCGGCTGGGCCGACATGGCCCCCTACGTGGCGACCAAGGGAGCCATCGTTGCGCTGACTCGGGCGCTCGCCACCGAGCTCGGCGAGCACGAGATTCGGGTCAACGCCGTGGCACCGGGGGCATTCCCCACTGCGGCTGAGCGTGCTCAGCATGACGACCTCGAGGCGTACGAAGCGCGGATCCTCGAATCCCAGGCACTCCCCCGCCGCGGCACGCTCGAGGAGCTCGCCGCCGTCGTCTCATTCCTCGCCGGACCGGAGTCGTCCTTCGTCACCGGTCAGACCTTGAACGTGGACGGCGGCTGGATCATGTCGTAGCGGTCCAGCTAGGGACATCCGACCCATTGACCCGATTCAGCGCCTTGGGCACGGTAGGCGTGCATGCGGCAGGGCCAGGCGGAGCCGCCGGGTCTGCGCGTGCCACGACGTTGCCCACACCGACCCGAGAGGTCAACGCATGAAACGACTCGGTTCACTTCTCGCCGCGGCGGCCCTGATCGTCGTCATGGTTCCGCTCTCCGCCTCCGGTGGGTATCCGGGCAGTCCCACGCCGATCGACCGCGCCCTGTCCGGCGCCGAGTACACCCGCACCGCCGCGTGGACCCCCGACGGCGCGCGCCTGCTCTACACGGTGCGGGTCAATCCGAACCTCACCGAATATCGGGCCGTCGATCCCACCGGCGCCAACGACGTGCTCGTCTCCACGATCGCCGGCGCGGGTCAGCTGCGCGGCTACTGGATGTCACCAACCGGTGACACCATTGTGTATCTCCGCGATGTGGACGGCGACGGCTTCGAAGATCACATCGCCGCTCGAATGGACGGATCCGGCGCCGTGAAGCTCCTTGACACGGTGACCACGCAGGAGATCCTCTACGACCGTGCTGGAGTGGAGTACGAACCCGACGGCCGTCACGTCATCGTGCAGGCCGACACCCGTGTCGACGACCGATGGGAACTCTGGCGGATCCCGATCGGCGGGGGAACACCGGTGCTCTTGAGTCACACCCCGAGCGGATTCACCGACGTAGCTCCGGACTTCGCAATCTCCCCGGATGGGCAACGCCTCGTCTACTTGGCCTACTTCTCGACGGCTCCTGTCCAGCGGCTCTTCAGCGTTCCTGTCACGGGCGGGACCCCGAGGCTCCTCAGCGGCGACTACCTCGTCAGGGACTTCGCCATTGCTCCCAACAGTGCCCGGGTAGTGTTCACCGCCGACAACGGCAATGCCCGTGAACTCTTCTCCGCCAAGATCGCCGGCGGTGGATTGACCAACCCGAGCGGATCACTTGCGAGCGGCGATGAGGTCGTCGACTTCACGATCTCGCCGAATGGCAAACAGGTGGCGTACCGTCTCGACCCGGGGTTTGGCCCCTATCTCTATGCCGCACCGGTCACGGCCGCGACCGACCCGGTCCTGCTGCACGACGTCGGTGCGGACGACCTCGGCGACGACTATCTCTTCACCCCCGACTCCAAGCGCATCCTGTTCCGGGCGACCCTCGACGGCGACGCCGCCATCGAGCTGTGGTCGGTCCGGCCCAACGGTGCCGGGCTCAAACGCATCAACGACAATGTGACCCGCGGCGAGGTGACGAGCTTCGGGCTCACGCCCGACGGGTCGACGGTGGTCTTCGCCGGCGACATGACCCAGTACCGTCGGATCGAGCTGTACGCCGCCAACAGCACGGGCGGCAACCTCCGCACGCTTGCGACCCCCGTCACGGTCAATCCGTCCAATGACCTCCCGATCACGTTCGACATCGGCTACGACGGATCTGAGGTCGTCTATCGCTCCGTGACCGATGACAGTCCCCGCAAGTACCGCTTGTTCTCAGTCGCAGTCGGCGGAGGTGAATCGACCGACCTCATCGGTGACTTCAGCGACGAGGAAGTGGAGGTTTGGTGGAGGCTCAATCCGGCGAAGCGGCTCGTGGCGTTCACCCTGCGGACTGACGACAACCCCGCCCACGACATCTTCAGTGTCGAAACCCGCCTGCCCAAGTGCCGTGGCAAGGTCGCCACGATCATCGGCACCGACGGCAAGGACCAACTCACCGGTACTTCCGGCGCAGATGTGATCGTCGGACTCGGCGGGAACGACGTGATTCGCGGCCTGGAGGGCAACGACTTCATCTGCGGCGGCCCGGGCAACGACAAGATCTATGGCGGCCCCGGCAAAGACAAGATCAATGGCGACACCGGCGACGACACCATCCGCGGAGAAGCCGACGACGACAAACTCGCCGGCAACGCCGGATTCGACACGATCATCGGCCAGGGCGGCAACGACCGGATGGTCGGTGGCGGCAAGGCTGACACGTGCAACGGGGGCCCGGGCACGGACACCGCGAAGGGTTGCGAGACGGTGACGGGCGTGCCGTAGACCCGTCGAACGATGGTTCCTAGGCGGCTCCGCCGGTCAACTAGCGTGCCCGGCATGGGAGCCGCACCACTTCGGCGCAGCGTGGCGACCGCCGGCGGGCTCGCCCTCGTGATCACGCTGGCGGCATGCGGCGGGCGTCAGGCAACAGAGGTCACGACGTCATCGGCGCCTCCACTGAACGCGACGGTGACGACCGACCCGCCACCGGTGGCAGCCACGACAACCGCCACCATGGCACCGACGACCACCACCCCTGCATCGACCACCCCAACCGCAGCGACAACCACGACCGCTGCGACCACAACGACTGCGGCGCCGACGACCACACTGCCATCTGCAACGGCCGTCACCACTCCCGGCGACTACGTCGACCAGGATCTCGTCATCCACCTCACCTTCCGTTCCGAGGTGGACGACGTCAGCACCGAACAGTTCGAGGCGATTGCGATGGCAACGTTGACGGATGCCCGCGGCTGGGGCCCGGCCGGGTTCACCTTCGTCGTCGACAACACCAGTGATCTGACCGTGGTCCTGGCCGAGCCCGGCCGGGTCGATGAGCTGTGTCTGCCACTCGAGACCAAGAGCTACGCCAGCTGCCAGAACGGTGCCGTTGTTGCGTTGAATGCCGTGCGATGGCGATCGGCGACAAGCGACTGGGACTCGACCGTCGACGAGTACCGCCGCTACCTCGTGACCCACGAGGTCGGCCACTTGATCGGGTTGCGCCATCCCCAGGAGCGGTGCCCGGCCGGCGCCCCGAAGTCGGCGGTCATGGAGCCACAGACCGGCGGCCTCGTGTGTCCCGGCAACGGGTGGCCCTTGAAATGGGAGATCGACTGGGCGATGAACCGTCCCGCGGTCGTCGGCCCGCTCCCTTCGTGGGACGGCCCTCGACCCGAATGGCCCTGAACAGGTCACCCGTCGGATCGTTCGCTCGGTGACCTGGCGGTTTCTTCCTCAAGTTGCGTCAACGGGCGTCCGAAAAGCCTCAGAACGTTCGTACCGTCTCAGAGGAGTCATCCCCCCATGCTCTCGAAGCTTCGTCTCGCGCTCGTCCTCGCGCTCGCATCCGGTCTGCTCACCGTCGCAACTGCGGCTTCCGCCGCGGTCCCGAACTGTGACGGCCTCGTTCCAACGATCGCCGGTACTACGGGCCCCGACACGCTCGTAGGTACGCCCGGCGACGACGTCATCCACGGTAAGGGCGGCGACGACACCATCGATGGACGCGGCGGCAACGACGTCATCTGTGGCGGCCTCGGCAATGACATCATCGATGCCAGCGATGGCGACGACCGGGTGTTCGGCCAAGGCGGCGACGATCAGATTCGCGGCGGTCCCGGGGCCGACTTCCTCAACGGCGGCAACGGCGACGACACCCTGCGCGGGAATGTCGGCAACGACGAACTGCAGGGCAAAGCCGGTGACGACACCCTCCTCGGGTACGGCGGCGACGACATCCTGAAGGGTGGCCCGGGCGCCAATACCCTCAACGGCGGCGACGGCAACGATGAGATGTACGGCGGAAACTCGTCCGACACGATCACCGGCGGCAACGGCGACGACTTCGCCCAGGGCAACAAGGGAGCCGACGAGATCAGCGGCGACGCCGGCAACGACGACCTCCGTGGAGGCGGAGGCGACGACATCATCCTCGGTGGCGCCGATATCGATGCCGCAGTCGGCGGCGACGGCTTCGACCGATGCATTGATGTCGAGACTGCAGGCAAGTGCGAAGACGACGACTTCAACGACGCACCGATCGCGGCTGACGATGTCTTGACAACGGATGAGGACACAGCTGTGGCGGCGAATGTGCTCGCAGACAACGGCGCCGGGGCAGACTCCGATCCGAACGGCGATGCGCTGACCGTCAGCGCCGTGAACGGCAACCCTGCGCTCGTCGGCGTGCCGGTTGCGCTCCCCTCAGGAGTCTCGGTGACGGTGGGCGCCGACGGTGCCCTCTCGTATGACCCCAGTGGACTCCTCGACGAACTCGACTCGGGCGACGAGGTCGCCGACGGCTTCACCTATACGGCTTCCGACGGGAGCGAGAGCGACGACGCCATGGTGACGATCACCGTTTCCGGCGTCAACGACGCCCCGGAGGCCGACGACGACACCGCCGAGGTCGATGAGGACGACAGCGTTGTGATCGACGTGCTCGACAACGACTCGGACGTCGACGGCGACGAGCTCGACGTTGTGTTCTTCACAGATGGCGACAACGGGAGCGTGGTGCTCAACGGCGACGGCACGCTCACCTACACCCCCGACGAGAACTTCAACGGATCGGACAGCTTCACCTACGACGCCGGCGATGGTGATGCCACCGACGGCGCTACGGTCATCATCGGCGTCGTCGCCGTGAACGACGAGCCCGTGGCGGCCGACGACACGGCGAGCGTCGACGAGGACGACAGTGTCGAAATCGACGTGCTCGACAACGACAACGACGTCGACGGCGACGAGCTCGAAGTCGTCTTCGTCAGCGATCCGGACAACGGCACGGCCGAGATCGACGAAGAGAGCGGCCTCCCGGTGTACACGCCGGATGAGAACTTCAACGGCGTCGACACCTTCACCTACATCGTCACAGACAACGAGCCGTTGTCCGGCGACATCGCCACGGTCACCGTGACCGTCGATCCGGTGAACGACGATCCAACGGCCGACGACGACACCGCAGAGGTCGATGAGGACAGCAGTGTGATCATCGACGTCCTCGACAACGACGACGACGTCGACGGTGACGACCTCACTCCGGTCATCGGCACCGTCAGCGACGGCGATGCCGTGGTCAACGGGGACGGCACGATCACGTACACCCCGGATCCCGACTTCTTCGGTGAGGCGACGATCACGTACACCGCCGACGATGGCAACGGTGGAACCTCCGAGCCCGCCACTGTCACCGTGACGGTGAATGGCACTCCTGATGATCCGGTGGCCGAGGATGACGACATCGCCGCCGTCGAAGACGGCCCGGCGGTCCTCGGCAACCTCGTCGACAACGACGACGACGTCGACGGCGACGAGCTGATCGTGATCGAGGTCGGCGGCGATCCCGTCCCCTTCGGTGGTTCACACACCGAGGTGTTGCTCAATGGGTCGATCCAGGTCTTCTGGGACGGCGACTACATCTTCACGCCGGACGAGGACGCCGACGACACGCCGCTGGGTGGCTCGCTCGACGACACCTTCACCTACGTGATTGATGACGGCACCGGCCGCACCGACGCAGCGATCGGCACCGTCACCTTGACGGGCATCAACGATGCGCCGGTGGCCAGCGATGATCCGGACGGCGCCCCCTACGTCACGGACGAGGAAACCGCCATCACATTGACGGATCTCCTCGACAACGACAGCGACGTCGACTCAGGTGACGTGCTGTTCGTCTCCGACGTTGACGAGACCAGCTCTGAGGGTGCTTCCGTGACGATCACGGAGGGCGGCGACGTCCTCTACGACCCGAGCGGCGAACTCGACAACATCCCGTTGGGCGGCTCGGTCGTGGACACGTTCACGTACACCGTCGCGGACGGCAACGGTGGAACCGACACGGCGACCGTGTCGATCACCGTGAACGGCGTCAACGACGACCCGACGGCAGCCGCCGACGAGGTCGAGATCACCGAAGACACGTTCGAGGTGTTCATCGACGTGCTCGACAACGACACGGATCCCGACGACGGTGAGACGGCGACGCTCGACGTCACCGGCATCGTGGTCCTGGACGCCGTCGGACAGATCACACCGCTCGGCGGCGTCGATGATCTGATCCGCTATCGCCCCGGCGACAACTTCATGGATCTCCATGACGATGAAGAGGCGACGGACGTCTTCCAGTACATCCTCGAGGACGTCAGCGGTGGCCTCGTCTACGGCACCGTGACGATCACGATCACGGGTATCAACGAGCCGTGGGATGCCGTGGACGACCCGTCCGTCGAGACCGACGAGGACACCCCGGTGGCCATCGACGTGCTCGACAACGACGTCGCAGACGAAGAAGACGACGATCCGACGGTCACCATCGTGCCCGAGTCGGGTCCGACCAATGGTTCGGTCGAGGTTGATGAGAACATCATCACCTACACGCCGGACGAGAACTTCAACGGCACCGACTCGTTCGAGTACCAGATCGACGACGGCTTCGGCGGTACCGATACGGCCACGGTGACGGTCACGGTGAACGCCGTGAACGACGCACCAGTCGCGGTTGCGGATGAGGCAACGGTGGGTGAGGACGACGAGACGGCGACGTCCATCGACGTCCTCACCAACGACACCGATGTCGAAGAAGACGAGCTCAGCCTCGTGTCGATCAACACCGTCGGTACCGTCGGTACTGCGGTCATCAACGGCGACAACGTCGACTACGACCCGAACGGCCAGTTCGAGGCGCTCGACGACGGCGAAACCGCCGTCGACACGTTCACCTATATCGCCAACGACGGCACCGACGACTCCGCGTCGGGCACCGTCACGGTGACCATCAACGGCGCCAACGACGCACCGGTCGCCAACGACGACTCCGGCGAACTCGACGAGGACTCCGGAACCGTCACGATCGATGTGTTGGACAACGACACCGACGTCGACCTGGAGGACCTGACGATCACCGCGATCGTCCAGCCCGACAACGGCACGGTGACGTTGGTCGACGGTGAACTGGTGTACGAACCGGACGAGAACTTCGCTGGTGAAGACACCTTCACCTACAAGGCTTCCGATGGAACCGACCTCTCCGAAGACGCCACGGTGACGGTCACGGTCAACGCCGTGAACGACGCACCAGTCGCCGTCGCCGACAGCGACGAGACGGACGAGGACAACGCGGTCGACGTCGACGTGCTCGACAACGACAGCGACGTGGACGAGGACGAGCTGACCCCGATCGTGGTCGACCAACCGACGGACGGCTCGGCTTCCGTGGTCGACGTCGACGGCTCGTGGTACATCCGGTACACCCCGGATGAGAACTTCAACGGCACCGACTCGTTCACCTACAAGGTGAACGACGGCACCGAGGACTCGAACACCGTCACGGTGGACATCACCGTGAACGCAGTGAACGATGCTCCGGTCGCCGTGGCAGACTCGCCCGAGGTGGGTGAGGACGACGGCGCCACGCTGTTGACTGCCACCCTCCTCAGCAACGACACCGACGTCGAGGACGACACTCGCACCATCGTTGGCGTCGACGACACCGGCACCACCGGAATCGTCACGTTTGCGGATGGGGACGTCTCGTACGACCCGGATGGCGAGTTCGAGTCCCTCGACGACGGCGAGTCCGCGATGACGACGTTCACGTACACCATCAACGACGGCACCGACGACTCGGCGCCAGGCACCGTCACGGTGACCATCAACGGCGCCAACGACGCTCCGGAAGCCGACGATGACAGCGGCGTGGGCTATGTCGTGCCGACGGGTTCGGTCAGCTTCGTGACACCGAACGTGCTCGCCAACGACAGCGACGTCGACGACGAGCCTCTGTCGGTCGTGGAGTTCGACGTGGACGGCACGGCCGGCCTGGTGAGCTACAACCTCGACGGTACGTTCACGTACGAGCCGCCGACGGGTCCGGGTGCCTTGCCGGAAGGTACGACCGACTCCTGGTCGTACACGGTTTCGGACGGGGATCTGACCGACACGGCGACGGTGACGATCGTCATCAACAGCCAGCCGGTGGCAAACGACGATCCGTCCGAGACCACGGATGAGGACACCGCCATCGTTGGCGGCGACAGCGTCCTCGACAACGACACCGATGCTCAGAGTCACACGCTCACGGTGAGCGAGGTGAACGGCTCGGCGTTGAACGTCGGCGTTGAGCTCACGCTGGCCTCAGGAGCCCTGCTCACCGTGTACGCCGACGGGACCTACGACTACGACCCGAACGGGCAGTTCGAGGACCTGATCGACGCCGGCGACACGGCGATCGATGGCTTCGTCTACGTGGCCACGGATGGAGCGTTCAACGGCTTCTCGGCGACTGCGATCGTGACGATCACGATCACCGGCGTCAACGACGATCCGGTGATCACGAGCGCTGCCTCGGCAAGCGTCCTCGAGAACCAGACGTCGGCCATCGACGTCCAGTCAACCGACGTCGAAGGTGACGTCGAAGGCGCCGGCCTGACGTACTCGATCACCGGTGGAGACGATGGAGCATTGTTCTCGATCGACCTGAACACCGGAGTCCTCACGTTTGACGCCGCGCCCGACTTCGAGGTGCCGGGCGACTTCAACGGCGACAACGACTACGAGGTGGAGGTGACGGTCACGGATTCCGGTGGACTCACCGACGTTCAAACCATCACCATCACAGTGACCGACGTGGTCGAGCCGTAGCACGACCGACCACAACGATCTGAGGAGCCCGCTCGCATCGAGCGGGCTCCTCGCATTTCGCCCAGAAACCCGTGGACGCAATGGTCGGCGGACGCCACAATCCTGAACGAGCAGATCCCATCTAGGCGACCATGGAACCCCCGCTTCTCCCCGATCGCATCCCTTCGTCCGAAGGCGCAGCCTTCGCCCTCCGACGCATGCTCGAAACGGACATCGCGGCGATGGTCGCCTACCGCTCGGACCCCGCAGTTGCCCGCTACCAATCGTGGGACAGCGAGTGGGGTATCAACGAGGCCCGGGAGCTCTTCGAAGCCGACCGCGCCACCACGCACGGGTCGCCAGGCGAATGGGTGCAGCTCGTTGTCGAGGAAGCGGCGACCGGCGCCGTGTGCGGCGACGTCGGCGTGCACTTCGTCGATGACCAGCCGAGCACCGTCGAAGTCGGCGTGACGCTGGCACCGGCGTATCAGGGCCGCGGGGCCGCCACGGTCAGCCTCAACAGTCTCCTGGCGTGGCTGTTCGACGGTCTCGGAGCCCATCGGGTTCTTGGCAAGGCCGACGTACGAAACCGGCAGGTCCGGCGGCTTCTCGATCGGCTTGGCTTCCGACACGAGGCAACCTTCGTCGACGCAGACTGGTTCAAGGGAGAGTGGACCACGTTGTGCGTCTACGCCATGTTGCGGCGCGAGTGGAGCGCAACGCCGCGCAACTGGCCGGGTCACTCGCGGCACGCCTGACTGCGGGTCTCTAGCCTCTCCCAGGCCACGTTCGTCGACCTGGGGAGACCTCATGCCGCAAATGCCACCGATGGAGGATGATGTTGCGATCGAGGCATTCCTCGACGAGGAGACGATTGCCGTGCTCTCCACACACAACGTCGACGGCACGATCCACAGCGCGCCGATCCTGTTCGTGTATGACAACGGCGTGTTTCATCTCGGCACCCAGGTCGGCGCCCAGCGAGTCGCCAACTTGCATCGCGACCCGACGGCGACGCTGCTCATCGAGCGGCGCGAGGATCCGTTCAAGTTCGTGATCGCATACGGCACCGCAGAAGTCGTCGAAACCGACTTCGAACGCCGGGTTGAGATCCTCAGCCGCCTCTACCCGGAGGAAGGCTCTCGTGCGTTCGCCGGCCAGATGCGAGACCAATTCGGGCTCGTGAGCATCGAGTTCCGCGCCGATCGAATGGTCACCGTCGACTACAGCCGAGGTGGCGCGGCGTGATGACGCCGTTGGCGTCATCACGTTCGAGTTTGGGCCCCGCCCAAACTCAGCGTGAGATAGGCGTTCCGGCACCCCAGCGGGCGATGCGACGCTGAGCGTCGCATCACGCTGGCGTTCCCGGCCTACAGCAGGCGATGTTTGTGGCTCTGCTCTAGGTGTCTCGTGACCCACTCGGGGTCCATTGGGTCCCCTGGATACGGCGGTGCGGCCGGGACATCGATCGTCACGAGTTCGGCTGCGTGCGCCTGCACGGCCGCATCGGCGAGGAGGTACCCATGGTTCATCAGCACGTGCTGTTCGGCACGGGAGAATCGGTCGAGGTCGGTGCGAACTCGTTGAATGCGTTCTTCGACCAGCGCTTCGGGGTATCCGGGGGCGCCGTGGTAGTGATCCGCAATGGACCCCAATGACCAGTACGTGCCCTCGAGCACGCCGCCTACGAAGTTGGCGATGAGCCATCGCTTCCGCACGGCGCTCCCCTGCCGCCCGGCGATCGACGTGTACCGGTTGAGCCGCCAGATGAACCCTGCGTCCTGCTCGGCTTCGAAGACTGCACCTCCGTCGGACACGAGCACGGTCTGGTGGTCCTTCCACACCGGCTCCAGGCCCATGTTGTCGTATACCCCGCCGTCGCTCAGGGTGATCTGCGCAACGAGTTCGTCACGGTCGGCTTCGTCGTAGTCACCACCGGTGAGCTCTGCAGGGTCGAGATCGATGGGCATCGGGTCGAAGATCGGAGGGAAACACGACGACGCGGCCACGGCTCGCGCGAGCGGCCAGTCGGGAATCGCACCGTATCCGGCCTGGTAGTCGCCGATGCGGCGCAGCCCGGAATCGAAGATCCAATTGACCCCGAACGCCATGTCGGTTGCCGACATGATGAACCGGGGGACGGTCGGGAGGTCGTGAAGCTTCAGCGGAGTCAGATGGTCCGCGTACGCAGCCTCGAGTGTTTCAACCGCTACCTGATCACGGACCCAGTTCCACGGCAAGAGGTAGCGCTTTGCGATCGGCTTGTTCCGGATGTTGCGGCGAGTGAAACGGAGGAATGGTTCGACCACGGCTCCGTCCCAATCTGCGACGGATGACCCGGCTTCGGGCCACTGCGCGATCCGGGTTGCGAGATGCGCCGCCAGGATGCTGCCGCCCGATACCGACGAGAAGGTATCGATCTGCGAGAGGACCCCGAGTTCGTTCAGTCGTGTGAGCGATCCGAGGTGGAACAGCGCAGCGCGGTATCCGCCGCCCGACAGGCACAGCGCCGTGCCGGTTCGAGTCGGCTGGGGTGCGTAGTGGGCGGCGACGTGTGGGTGCAGCTCACCGTCGTCGGTTTCCGTTGGCATGTCCCCTCCTGCCTGCCCGCAGCGCAGGTCCCATGATGGCAACGCCGAGTGATTGGCGGTTAGTGCCGTCAGCCCCTTGCCGATCGCGCGGAACCGTTGGATCGTCAGTGAGAAACCGCCCCAATACGGCGGGACCGACCGAGAACCAGAGTGATGACCGCTGTGAACTCGAGCCGCGAAACGGCCAACTTCACCATCGAACAGCAGATGCTGGCGCTCTCGTTGGTGTCGTACGGCGGATTCGCAGACATGACGGACTGGTTCATCGGTCGGGCCAACGTGCGTCACGCAATCGAGCATGGTCTCGACGCGTGGTCCCCCCTCACGGATTGGGAGTTGGTGTGGGGGCCGGCCATCCATCAGGCACCCTTCACGGTGTTCGACGACGACGTCGTCTTCATTGCCAAGCACGTAGCCGAGCCGCGCTACGCCGTCGTGATCCGCGGAACCAATCCCGTCGATCTCCTCGACTGGGTGTTCGGAGACTTCCAGGTCGGCAACCTGCTCGGTTGGCCTCTCGACTCCCACGGCGTTCCCCGCGTCGAGATCTCGGTCAGCGCCTTCCGGGGGTTGATGTATCTCCTCAACATGCAAGCGGGCGGTCGGATTGACCGTGTGTGGGACGCCCTTGCAGGCAGGATCGTCGATCCGGCGAGGTCGGCGCTTCGTGTCCCATTGCGCGTGCTCGATCCTCTGCTCGATCGGGTGTTGCGGCACGCGGAGATCACTGCGGATGCGTACGAGGACCGGACGATGCGACGCCGGGTGCGCGATCTCCCGGTGGAGGACCGCTGGAAGTCGATGACGTCGACATGGGCGCATCGCAGCAACGATCCGCCGACCGATCGACCCCGACGGCGGTCCCGACTGGACGGACTGTGGGACTGGGCATCGCTGGTTGCAGTCGAAGCGGGAGTGATGCCGCAGCGCGTGCGGCCCGGAATCACCCTCGTCGAGTTTCTCGCCGGCGAGTTGGTCGACCTCGACGGGGCGGAGATCATCGTGACGGGCCACTCCAAGGGGGGCGCGCTGGCCCCGGTGCTGGCCCTCTGGCTGGCGCAGACCCAGCAGGGGTCGCCACCGGACACTGCGGACCGATGGGATCCCGATGGGAAGGCAACAGTGATCTGCCATGCCTTCGCCGGTCCAACACCGGGCAACGCAGGGTTTGCCCAGCTCTACGACCGGATTCTCGGCGACGCCGGGCACCGCTACGCCAATCGAGTCGACGTGGCACCCCACGCCTGGGCGATCGACGACGAATCCAGTGGGCTCGACCTGACGACCATCGAGCGCCTCTACGGCGGCGCGATCCGGGACAACGGTGCGCTGCGAGGTCTCCTCGGCGCCATTCGGTCGACAGTCGACGACCTCGACTACGCCCACCCCGGCCGCCACGTGCACCTGCTCCCCGGGCGAACGCGACCCGGCCTCGACCTCGTCTCGCAGATGGTCGACCAGCACCTGCCGGCGTACGTCCGCCTCATGGG
>JASJAX010000206.1 GCA_030066755.1 Acidimicrobiia bacterium | reverse complement strand
CCCCGGAGCGCATACGTCTCTGCAATGGCGATCAACCTCGCTCGCACCAAGGAACTCGTGGGGGCAACGGCCCCGGTGCGAGAACGGATCCGCCGCGAACTCCGGCGCCGCGGTGGTGACGACCCCGCAAACGTGGTGAGGGTCGCCAATCAACTCGATCTCGATCCCGCCAGGCTCGACCGGGCGATGCAGCCGCCGGGCGGCCCGGACGATGCGCTCGATGCCGGCCGAGTCCTCAGCAAGCTCTCGACTCGTCAACAGTGAACAACGGAGGATCCATGGAAGCGATACGCGGCGACGTCCAGGCATCGGTGGCCCAGGTGGTCCTCGGTCAGGAACGGGTAGTGGACGCACTCTTGATTGCGCTCATGGTCGGGGGCCACGTTCTGCTCGAAGGAGTGCCCGGGGTCGCCAAGACGTTGCTCACCCGGGCCTTCGCTCGCACGATCGGTCTGGAGTACGGGCGCATCCAATTCACGCCGGACATGCTGCCCTCCGATGTCACGGGAACGATGGCCCTTCGTGACGGGCGCCTCGAGTTCCGGCAGGGACCGGTGTTTGCCGGCACCGTGCTCGCCGACGAGATCAACCGGACCCCACCCAAGACCCAGTCGGCATTGCTCGAGGCCATGCAGGAAGGTGCCGTCACCGTCGACGGCACCCGTCACCGGCTCCCCGATCCATTCCTCGTCGTGGCCACACAGAACCCGATCGAGTACGAAGGCACCTATCCCCTGCCCGAGGCCCAGCTCGATCGGTTCCTGATGAAGGTCGATGTCGGCTACCCAGATGAGGCGAACGAGATTGCGCTGCTCGGCATCGCCCGCTCTGGTATTCGAGACACCGCCGTCGATGGAATCACTGCGGTCACCGACGCTGAGGCGATCCGGTCGGCGCGGGGGTTGGTCGCCGAGACCACGGTGACGGAGGACGTTGCCGCCTACGTCGCACAGGTCGTTCGTGCCACGCGGACGCTGCCCGCCGTGGAGTTGGGTGCGAGCCCGCGAGCCACCGTGCACCTCCTGACCGCAGCGAAGGCCGCCGCTCGATTCGCCGGACGCGACTTCGTCACCCCGGACGACGTGACGGACCTGGCAGACGATGTGTTGCGGCATCGCCTGATCCTCCGACCCGAAGCCGAGCTCGACCACTACCGACCCTCGGACGCGATCGCCACGGCGATTGCGACGGTTCCCGTCCCGAGATGATCCCGACCGGGCGCGCCGCGATCCTGCTCGGCGGAGCGTCGCTCGTGGCGCTCGTCGTCAGCCCGACCATCGGTGTCGCGCTCGCCATCGGCGTCGTTGCGGCAACCGTCGTCGACGTTGTGCAGAGCCGCCGCACGCCGAAGGTCGCCCGGTCCCATCCGCGAATCGTGCCCCGTGGTCAGGCGGTGGCGCTGACGGTCGAGGTCGACGCCGCATCCAGGCGCGCCGTGACCATCCGGCAGCCGCTCCCCCCGGATCTGACCGCCGAGCCATCGATCGGCATCGGACGGCTGGATACCACGCTGCTGGCGCACCGACGCGGGCACCATCGGCTCCCACCCGTGGCAACCAGAACCGCCGGCCCGCTTGGTCTCGGCGCGACGATCCGCACCGATACCGAAGCCTCCGACATCGTGGTCTTCCCCGACATCCTCACGGCCCGGCGCCTCGCACGCGCCGTCGCCACCGGTCGCTTCAGCTCGGAAGGCCTGAGGCGGGGGCGGCTCATGGGGATCGGCACCGAGTTCGAGTCGATCCGGGACTACACGCCCGACGACGACATTCGCCAAGTCAACTGGCGGGCAACGGCCCGCCTCGGGCGCCCGATGTCCAACGAATACCGCATCGATCAGGACCGCGACATCGTCCTGGTGATCGACAGTGCACGGTTGATGGCTGCGCCGCTCAACGGCCTCACCCGGCTCGACGCCGCTGTCGATGCGGCGACCGCCGTGGCCTACACCGCGGATGCGCTCGGGGATCGGGTCGGTGTTGTGGCATTCGACCGCGCCGTTCGACGCAACGTCGCCCCCCGTCGCCGCGGAGGCGAAGCCGTCGTTCATGCGATCTTCGACCTCGAGCCGACAGCGGACGAAGCGGACTACGACATCGCATTTCGCCTCGTCGAACGAATGAAGCGAGCTCTCGTGATCGTGTTCACCGATCTCTTGGAGACGAGCGCAGCACGGCCGATGCTCGAAGCCATTCCCGTGCTGGCTCGACGCCACTCGGTGATCGTGGCCGGCAGTCGCGACGCTGACCTCGTGAGCACAGTCTCGACTCCGCCCGATCGCCTCGACGACGTGTTTCGAGCCGCGGTCGCAGTCGACGCGCTCGATGCAAGAGAGGGCGTCGCTCGCAAGCTGGAGCGAACGGGGGCATCGGTCATCGAGGCCGACGTCGGTCAACTCCCGGCGGCGTGTGTGCGTGCCTACCTCGAGGCGAAGGCGCGCGCTCGAATCTGATCGCCCCGACCCAGCTGATGGCCGCGGTCGGGAGCGTCACTCGGATCTGCTTCTGGTCTGCCACGAACTGCGACCAGCGTCCAAAACGCCCCACCCACGACGAGGCCGACCACGGCCATCGGAACGGCGGGCAGTCCCCGCCTGCTGACGAATGCCTCGATGATTCCGGCGAGAACGAACCACGGCACCGTTCCGACGACCATCCGGATCGCCGCCTGGGCGGCACGCTGGACGGCCTCCCGTCGCGTCTGCAAGCCGGGGTCGACGAGCGCCCACCCCATCCGGAGACCGGCGGCGGCGCCCACGACGATCGCCGACAACTCGAGCACGCCGTGCGCGGCAACGAGCTCGATGAAGAAGGCCGTTTCACCCGACTCCACCAACACGCCTCCCACTGCCCCGATGACCATGCCGTTGTAGGTAAGGATCACCAGCGTCCCGAGACAGAAGAAGACCCCCGCGGCGAAGGCGAGGATGGCCACCTGCGTGTTGTTGACGATGAGGAACGTCGAGAAAGCGGCTTGGTCGCTGAGCGACATGCCGCCGTCCGTGCCTGCGGCGCCCGGCGACAACGCGCTGCGGAACTGTTCCGGCACCAAGCCCGTCACCGCAGCCGGATCGGCGAGCGCCCATACGAACACCAGGATCCCCGGTCCGAACAGGAACCCGGCCGCAAGAGCGAGGAAGATGGGCCGCTCTCGCACCACGCGGAAGTAGTCCCGGCTGAAGAAGCGCCATGGTCGAAGGCGGCGGGCTTCTGCTTGATACACGAGCTGGCGGCCGGCCAACGTGAGTTGCTCGAGACGACCGGTGACCTCGTCTTGAGGAAACCGTCGCCGCGCTTGCGCCAGATCGGCGGCCGCGGCGCGATACAGCGGGCCAAGACGACGGACACCATCGGCACCGAGTCGGTCAGGTCGACCGTTGGCCCGACCGATAAGCTCTTGAAGCTCATCCCAGTCGGACCGGCGCGACGCCTCGAAACGCTGCAAGCTCATGGAACGTGATCGACTCGAACTGACGACTCCTGAAGGGGTCACCCTAGACCTGGAACTGGCCGGTGTCGGGAGCCGCGCCCTCGCCGGCGCCCTCGACTTCATCATTCAGATGATGCTGCTCTACGGAGCCATCATCGTCTTCCTGATCGGAGCGTTCGCCGGCGGCGGCAACCCGTTCTTCGTGATCGCAACCGGAGTCCTCGCCATCGTCGCCGTACTGATCGGGTACCACGTGCTGTTCGAGGTGTGGGTCGGAGGCCAGACGCCGGGGAAACGGATGATCGGGCTCCGCGTGGTGCGGGCGGACGGCGGGCCGGTCGGCGTCGCTCACTCGTTGATTCGCACGTTGCTGCGCATCATCGACTTCCTCCCCAGCCTGTACGCCATTGGCCTCGTGGCGATCTTCGCTACGACCCGAAACCAGCGCCTCGGCGACCTCGCCGCAGGAACCGTCGTGATCCTCGATCGGAGTCGGCATCCGAAGCCCGCGTTGAGTCCGCCACCGGTGCTTCGCAGCACCGCTCTCGAACCATTCGGAGAGGTGACCGATCCCCCGCCGGTACCGGTGGGCTGGGACGTGAGCCGGGTCACCGACGATGAGTTGGGCCTCGCTCGGCGATTCCTCGAGCGACGCTCCAGCCTCGACGACGAACCACGTCGGGCGTTGGCGGCAGATCTCGCTGGACGTCTCCGTCCCAAGGTCGTTGCTCCCGGCTCGCTGTCCGACGAAGCCTTCCTCGACCAGGTCGTTCAAATCAAGAACGGCGCCGGATTCTGACCCGGCCTCAGGTCGGTAGTCCCGGTCCGGTCTCGAGGATCTGCACGAAGCCTGCTTCATCGAGCACAGCAACACCAAGCGACTCCGCCTTGGCCAGCTTGGATCCCGGCGATGCGCCCGCAACCACGTAGCTGGTCTTTGACGAGACGGACCCCGTGACCCGGCCGCCGCGCGCCTCGATGGCAGCCTTTGCCTCGTCGCGCGTGAAGTCATCCAGCGTTCCGGTGACCACAAACGCAAGGCCGACCAGGAGATCGGAACCCGCCGTCGACTCGGGCTCCGGATCGTCGAGGCGAACACCCGCAGCTTCCAGCTTGTCGACCAACGTTCGATTCGCCGGGTCGGCGGCCCACTCGACCACCTGCCGGGCAATCTCCTCACCGATGCCGTGGATCCCAGTGATGACCTCGACGTCGGCCGCGAGGAGCCGGCGCAGCGACCGAAACTCGCGTGCGAGCGTGCGCGCCACAGTGCCGCCAACCATCGGGATACCAAGTGCCGTCAGGAGTCGGCCGAGGTCGCGGTCCTTGGCACGATCGATGGCGCTGATCAGGTTGGTCACCGACGTCTCACCCCATCCCTCGAACTGAAGGAGATCGTCGGGGCGCAACGTGAAGATGTCGGCGGGATCGCGGATCAGCTCCTCCCGGAGCAGCAGATCGACCGTCTGGTAGCCGAGCCCTTCGATGTCCATGCCGCCGCGTGATGCAAAGTGGAAGAGGTACTCACGGAGCCGACTCGGGCAGTCGAATCCGCCCGTGCATCGATGTTTGGCGGCACCTTCCGCCAACACGAGATCATGACCCGAGAAGGGGCACTTCGCCGGCATCTTCCACACCCGAGCACCTTTGGCGCGCTCGGCCAGCACAGGCCCGACGACCTCAGGGATGACGTCACCGGCGCGGCGCACGATGACGGTGTCGCCGATGCGAACGTCCTTGCGCTGCACCTCGCCCTCATTGTGGAGCGTCGCCGTGGTCACCGTCACCCCCCCGACGAACACCGGGTCGAGCACGGCGAATGGGGTCACGGCTCCGGTTCGACCGACACCGATCTGGATGTCTTCGAGAACGGTCGTCTTCTCCTCCGGCGGCAGCTTGTATGCCACCGCCCACCGCGGGCTCTTTGCGGTGAAGCCGAGCGCATCCTGGTCGGCGAGGCGGTCGACCTTGATGACGACCCCGTCGATCTCGTAGTCGGCGTCGTGCCGTGTCGCCTGCGCCTCCTCGACGTACCGTTCGACCGCAGCGAGGTCGTCGACGACCCGGCTCTCCGGGTTCACTCGCAAGCCCATCTCCCGCATCCACTCGATGGACTCCGAATGGGTGGCGAAGGTGGGCCCACCGTCGAGGAATCCCACCTGGTACACCCATATCGACAGCCGACGTGCAGCCGTCTTGGCAGGGTCCTTCTGGCGGACCGAACCCGCTGCGGTATTCCGCGGGTTCACGTACGGCCGCTCCCCGAGCTCGAGCTGGCGCCGGTTGAGCTCCTCGAAAGCGCTCACCGGCATGTAGATCTCACC
>JASJAX010000205.1 GCA_030066755.1 Acidimicrobiia bacterium | reverse complement strand
GTCGAGTTCGACGACGTCACGTTTGCCTATCGAGATCGTGCGCCGAACGGCAACGGCGTCAACGGCAATGGCAAGCCGGGTGAGCGTGTCCTCCACGGGATCAGCTTCTCCGTCGATGCGGGGCGTGTGGTTGGCGTGCTCGGACGTAGTGGATCGGGCAAGACGACCCTCGCTCGACTCCTCACCCGCCTCTACGACCCGGATGGAGGAGCGGTCCGCATCGGAGGTGTCGCCGCCGCCGACGCGGAGGTCCACACGCTGCGCCGTCACGTCGGCATGGTGACCCAGGACGTCCAGCTCTTCCAGGCGTCCATTCGAGACAACCTGACGTTCTTCGACGACACGATCGACGATGCTCGGCTCCACCAGGTGCTCGACGAGCTCGGGCTCACCTCGTGGCTCGAATCGCTACCGGACGGCTTGGACACGACGCTCGAGGCCGGCGGCTCGGGCCTCTCGGCAGGCCAGGCCCAACTACTGGCGTTCACCCGTATCTTCCTCGAGGACGCGGGTCTCGTGATTCTGGACGAGGCCTCATCTCGACTCGATCCGGCAACGGAGACGCTGATCGAGCGCACCGTGGGTCGCCTGCTGGAGCGTCGCACCGGCTTCATCATCGCCCACCGCTTGGCGACGGTCACGCGCGCCGATGACATTCTGATCCTCGAGGACGGCGAGGTCGTCGAGTTCGGGGAACGCGAAACGCTCGTTGCCGATCCGAACTCTCGATTCTCACGTTTGCTCGCCACGGGAATGGAGGAGGTGCTCGCATGACTGCGCCATCGACGCCACGAACACCGGCGGCACGTACGCTCGCACGACTGCTCGGGGCCCATCGCAAGCGCTACGTCGGCAATCTGCTCGCGTGGACCGCGATCTGGGCGATGCCGGTCATCCCGGCGCTGATCATGCGCGCCTACTTCAACGGCTTGGAGTCCGACATCGGCTTCAACGTGACCACGATCATCGTGGCCCTCGTTGCGTACGGCCTCCTGCGGATCACCGCGATGGTGATCGGTATGTGGACCGACATCCACTTCATGTATCGCACCGGTTCGTTGCTCCGACGCAACATGCTCGAGCGCGTGTACGAGATGCCGGGGGCGCAAGCCGTGCACGAGTCTCCCGGCGAGATGATCACGCGCTTTCGGGAAGACGTCGAGCACGTAGAGGAAGCGGCGAGCTGGACCGTAGACATGTCGGGTGCCGCAGTCTTCGCCGCGATCGCAACCGCCATCATGCTGTCAATCGACACTCGCATCACGGTGTTCGTCTTCACGCCACTCGTGATCGTTGTGCTGATCGCCGAGCGAGCGGGTACCCAGATCCGCCGCTACCGACTCGCAGCACGAGAGGCGACCGGCCGGATCACCGGGGCGCTCGGCGAGATGCTCGGCGCCGTCCAGTCCGTGAAGGTTGCAGGCGCGGAAGCGTCGATGATCCGCCACTTCACTCGACTCAACGACGAGCGTCGCCGAGCAATGGTCCGCGACCGCGTGCTGACCGCCTCACTCGAGTCGGTGTTCTGGAACACCGTCAACGTCGGCACAGCCATCGTCCTGATCCTCGCCGCGGGCTCGATGAGCGACGGAAGCCTCGGCGTCGGCGACTTCGCCGTGTTCGTGTACTTCCTCGGTTTCGTGACGGACGCGACCTACTTCGTGGGGCTGTTCATTGCCCGCCTGCGTCAGGCGGGAGTCTCGTTCGACCGGATGGTCGACCTCATGCGAGGGTCCGACGCCGCGGCGCTCACCACGCAACGCGACCTGCAGCTGACCGGACCTCATGGAGCGCCCCCCGTCGTCGCCCGGGGCAGCGACGACCGCCTGGAGCGACTCGAGGTCGAGGACTTGGGGTTTCGCTACCCGGGAACGGACCACGGCATTGCCGATATCTCGTTCACGCTTGACCGCGGCTCGTTCACCGTCATCACGGGCCGCATCGGGTCGGGCAAGACCACGCTCCTCCGGGCGCTGCTCGGACTCGTGGCTCACAACGAGGGTGTCGTTCGGTGGAACGGGGCGCCGGTCACCGATCCGGCCGACTTCTTCGTGCCACCGCGCTCGGCCTATACGCCGCAGGTACCCACGTTGTTCTCGATGTCACTTCGCGAGAACTTGCTGCTCGGACGCGAGGAGTCGGACTCCGAGCTGCTGGCGGCCGTACGGTCGGCGGCACTCGAGCACGATCTCGAGTTGATGCCGGACGAACTCGACACCCTCGTCGGCCCGCTCGGCATGCGTCTCTCGGGAGGCCAGATCCAGCGCGCCGCCGCCGCCCGCATGTTCGTGCGGCGACCCGAGCTGCTCGTCTTCGACGACCTGTCGAGCGCGCTCGACGTCGACACGGAGCAAACCCTTTGGGTCCGACTCTTCGATGAGCAACACGATGCGACGGCCCTCGTGGTCTCGCATCGCCATCCGGCGCTGCAGCGCGCCGACCAGATCATCGTGTTGTCCGAGGGCCGGATCAGCGCGGTCGGAAAGCTCGACGAACTCCTCGCGTCGTCAACGGAATTCCGGGAGCTCTGGGCGGGCGAAACCGTCGGGTGAGCTGCCCAAACGGCCCCGGACCTCGGTCCGTTTGGCAGCGAGACCCTCTCGCCAATACGCTGCGCAGCAGGTCGGCAGCCCGCCCCGTGTGCTCAAGGGACACGGGTCGTCAGCCGATGCTGTGAGAAGCAGTTGAGAAGGGGCAACCCAGGTATGGCTGACGAGCGCACTCCGCCGCCCGACCATGATCCGGGAACAGAGATCTCGGAGCACGTGAACGATTATCTCGAGTCTCTTCGCGCGCGGTTCGACGAACTCGCCGATCGTATCGAGGAAGCATCACAGGCATCGATCGATCGCAGCCGGGCCGAGCTCGAAGAGATGATCAATACCGGCGCCCCACCGGAAAGCGAGATCGTCGACGAGCCGGAGGCACCGGCCGAAGCTGAGCCCGGCCGACTGGGACCGCCGGAGAGTCCGATCCTGGCGGCGCGCCTGCGCGAGCTCACCGAAGCCGAAGCCGCAGAGTCGGGGACGTCCGAGGCTGCGGCTGCGGAGGAACCTGCAGCTGAGCCTCCCACCCCTGAGGACGAACCGGACGACCGCGACGAGGCCGCTGCCGGCGTCGTCGTGATTCCCGTTGCGGCGCCGCCGCAGTCGCCGGAACCGGCGGTGCCTGTCGCTCCTGCGGCGGTCGCCGATGTACCCGAGCCGAAGCAGCCGCGTGAACGGCGCCCGGTTCCCGGGATGCCCCGCCCGGTCATCAGCAACTCGAACAACTCGCGCCGCTGGGTCGTGGTCTCCCTGCTCGGGTTGATTCTCCTGAGCTTGGCGTTCCTCGCGGGGCGCTGGTGGTCCAACCGGGACACCGGCACGACAGCGACGCCGACCACGCAGGCGCCGGCGCCAACTACAGCCGCGCCGAGCGACCAGCCCGACCCGGCTCCGGACGACGAGGCGATCCGCACTGCTGTCGCCGGCGCCGTGACCGCTCTGGCACCCACCGGTGTCTCGTTCACCGTCGACGACGGGGTCGTACAGCTGACGGGGGCGGTGCCCGATGAAGCCACTCGGGCGGCGCTCAGCGACGTCCTCCAAGCCATCTCCGGAGTGCGCACGATCAACAACTTCCTCGAAGTGGCCGTCGTCGAACCGCCCACTCAAGAAGAGCTGCAGGCCGCCGCCGACGCCGCCGTCGCTGCCGCCGGATTCAACAACCTGAAGGTCTCAGTAGTCGACGGCGTCGCAACGATCTCCGGAGTGGTTCCGGTCGACGTGGTCGGAACCGGAATCTTCAACGCCATCGAGCCGCTGCGAAGCTCGCTCGACGGGATCGCCGGAATCGACAGCGTCGTCACTCGTGTTCAGCTGCGTGGCGACGAGGCGAGTCTGCGCTCCGAACTGAAGGAACTCATCGACGAGTCACCGATCATCTTCGCCAGTGCCAGCTCCGAGCTCAACGCCAACGCCACGGCCACGCTCGACGTCGCCGCTGAGATCATCAACGCGTATCCCGGGCTTCGAGTCCTGATCGCCGGACACGCCGATCCGAGCGGCGCAGCGGAGCAGAACGAGGCTCTCGCCGCCGCCCGGGGCCAGGCCGTTCTCGGCTATCTGATTTCGCGAGGAGTGGCCGTGACCCGGATCCAGGCGGTGTCCTACGGCGAGTTGTTCCCGGAGGCAGGCTCCGATCTCGGAGTCAGCCGCCGCATCGAGTTCGAGGTGGCACCATGATCCGTAGGTTCCGTGTCGGCACGATCTTCCTCGTGCTCGCCCTCATCGTTGCCGCTTGTTCCGGCGACGGTGGGGAATCGACGACGTCGACGACGTCGGCCACCCCGACGTCGACTACCGCACCAGGAACCTCAACCGCTCCAACGACACCGACGACGGCAGCGCCCTCCGGCACGCCGATCACGACCGACGGTGTCACCGTCACCGACGACACGATCTATCTCGGCATCCTCGCCGATCTCAGCGGTCCGTTCTCCGGCAACGTCGTCGACTTGATCGACGCCCAGCTCGCGTTCTGGGCACGACAGAACGAAGCGGGCGGCGTCGCCGGCCGGCAAGTCGAGCTCCTGATCAAGGACACGGGATACAGCCTCGAGCAACACCAGGCGCTTTACGACGAGTTGGCACCACAGGTCGTGATGTTCTCGCACTCGACCGGATCGCCTCACACTGCGTTGATCTCGCCGAGCCTGGTTGCCGACGACCGCCTCGCCATTCCGACCAGCTGGTACTCGGGTTGGGCCGACCCGGCACTGGGCGCCAACGTGCTCGAGGTCGGGAGCAACTACTGCATCGAGGCGATGAACACCCTGAGCTTCCTCGCCGGGCTCCACCAATCACAGTTCGGCACCCTGCCTTCGATCGCAATCGCGACCGATCTCGGGGACTACGGAGGCGACTCTGCGGCCGGAGCTCGCTATGCGGCCGACCAACTCGGCCTCACCATCGCCTACGACGGTGGCGAGCAGCTCGTCTTCGGGGGCGACGCCTCCGGAGTCGTGGCCGGCATCGCCGCCTCGGGTGCGGATTACACGTGGCTTGCGACGGATCCGTTGACGATGTCGACGCTCGTAGCGGGCGCGCTCACCCTCGGGTATCAAGGGGCGTGGTCAGGTGCCATGCCGTCATTCAGCCCTCGCCTCCTCGACACGGCACTCGGGCCCTACCTCACCCAGGCATGGTTCCTTTCCGTCCTGTTCGCCCCCATGGGATCCGAGGTTCCGGGAATGCAAGCCGTCTACGAGGTTCTGGCCGATGCGTTCCCCAATCGGTACCCGAGCGACGGCTTGATCAAGGGCTACCTCGAGTTCTCGCAGACCCTCCAGATTCTCGAGCGAGCCGCCGAGGCCGGAGACTTGACTCCTGCCGGCGTGGTCGCCGCAGCGAAGGACACCGGCGGGCTCTTCTTCGACGGCATCAGCCCGGACAATGTCTATGCCGGCTCGATGCAAGACGCCGTGGCGCGTGCCACCGGCATCTACCGGCCGAGCCTTGAGATCTTCAACGAGCAGGGCGGCTTGGAAGCCACCTTCGCCGAAGGTGCCATCTCGCCGTACACGGTGCTCCAGCCGTTCTACATCTCGGACCTCGCCGCCGCCTACGACTTCCAGCAGCCCTGCTATTTGCTGGATGGGTAGTACTGAGTACTGAGTAGCGAGTAGCGAG
>JASJAX010000204.1 GCA_030066755.1 Acidimicrobiia bacterium | reverse complement strand
TCGTCAACTCGTCTCGAGTGCGCGCAACGAAGTTCCACCACATCTGGACCCGATCCGGGAACGGGACACCGCCAACGAGCATCATCCGCCCATCCCCTTGAATGGTCTCCAGACGGAGTGTCTCGAACCCCGTGGGAATGATTGCGAGCGAGCCGGGCTCGACGATGACTCCGTTCACGCTCACCCGACGGTCGATGGGGACGACGGCATGCTCGAACGTTGCATCAATCTCGGTTTCGACCATGGTGCCTCGGAACCGGAGTTCGGCCCCTACGAGCGGCCAGTCGCTCTCGACCGGCGACTGTATGCCGCCGAACGCCCCGGCCAGGATCTGTGCTTCAGCCGCCCCGAGGTCCGCAACGGGGAGGTCCTTGTGGTGGCTGAACGCCGAGGCGCCGTGCCGGGTGTGCTCGGGCTGAGCCAGCCACATCTGCGCTCCCTTGACCCACTCGGCGGTGGCGTCACGGGATCCCGGACGCACCTCGAGCTCTGCATGAGCGATCCCGTGGCCGGCCGTCATCAGGTTCAGCTCGCCCGGGCGAATCACTTGCTCCGTCCCGAGTGAGTCGGTGTGGACGGCTTCGCCTTCGAACAGCCAGGTCACTGTGGAGAGCCCGATATGGGGATGGGGGCCAACTTCCATTGGATCGGGCTCGGCAACGTCCTCGGGACTCATCAGGTCGACGAAACACCAGGGGCCGATTGTGCGGCGGCCCTTGGTGGGGAGCACGCGCACGATGCCCATGCCGCCGACCTCGGCAGGGCGTCCTTCCCGTACTTCGATCTTGAGAGCGCTCAGGTTGCCGGCCAAGTCGTGGGTGCCGTCGACCGGTCCACTCACGCTGGGCCCTCTCCCTGCCAGGCGACCAGGACCGTCAGGACGACGAGGATCAGCGACACCGATCCCATCACGACACGTTCCGTGCGGCTCTTGGATGCGAGGTTGCCGAGCGCATTGAGGGCGAGGTACGCGGCGATACCCCAGGTCACGTTGCGGAGGGCGCCGTCAGACACGGGACCGGAGCCGACCACCCCGCCCTGGGCGAGGACGGTCCACGCCGCCAGGACCAGGATGATCACGGCAATGCCGCTCATCACCCGCATCGGCATGGGAAGGCGGCCGTCCTCGGTTGCCGCCCGACCGCCGTACGAGGCTGCGCCCCATGGTGCGCCCCCGGCGAGACCGGCTTGGAAGCCGGCGACTCCGAGAAGCAGAGCCGCTGCGATGAGAGCGACGGCGCTCACGGGCGGCGCCTCCGGAGGAGGGCGCCGATGATCATGCCGCCGACCGTTGAGATGACGATGACGACAACGAGGGGCGCCTCGGACGATCCAAAGACCCAGTCGACTGCCACCTCGTGGAGGTTGTCGACGGCCAGGGCGGTGAGCACGGTCGCGATGATCAGCACAACGAGCACCCGGATCGTCTGGTTGCGCCTGATCTTGGCTTCGGCCTGGAACTCGACCTGTTCTTCCGCCACCGTCCCTCCTCTCGTGGGTCCGCCGAGGTTACCGGAAGCGCGGTGACGATACCGACGAGCGGGGGAGCGAGAACACAGCTCCTGAGCCGGTCGCTAGATGCCGGCCCGGGCGAAGACGATGGCAGCGACGAAGCCGGCGATGACCAGCGAGACGGCGATCGCCACGAGGACCACTGCACGGCGCTGGGCATCCGGATCGATCTCGGGCTGCTTCCGGACTTCCGGCGGCGCCGGTCGCAGTCGGCTCGACTGCGACGACGCTGGTGCTGGGGGCGTGACTCGAGGGGGAGGAGGCGTTGCCCGCTCTTCCGGGAGCTCATCCGACACCACCGGCTCGCGCTCACCGATCTGCCGGCGGGCCTCCTTCAGCATCTCCTCACTCGACATCGGTCGATCAGGTCGGTCGGTCATCTTGGCTCCACGGTCGGTGGCTCGACCCTACCTCCTGCGGAGGCCGGGGGATCGCTCAATGCATCGGCGGCAGGAGGATCGACAGACAGGTGAGGCCGCCGTCGGCCGCCTGGAACTCGGACATGTCGATCGGAACGACATCGAACCCGGCGTCGGCAACACGACGCATCGTCGCCGAAGCCGTCGTCGTCATCAGGACGCGTCGCTCCCCGAGGACCAGCGTGCTGGCGCGATGCGTCTCGTCGGCCGCCTTCTCGATGATCCGAAACTGCGCGAACACGTTCGGATCGGCGCATCCGGGAGCGATGAGCACGGTGTCCTCGCCGAGGTACGAGACGGCCGACTTGAGGTGCAGCACATCGTGGACGTCGACGGAGAATGTGGAGAGTCCGACTTCCGCAGCGAACCGAGCGAACTGCGCGATGCCGTCATCGTTCGTGCGCTCGGAACGGCCGATGTAGATCCGATCACCGATCCACAGCACGTCGCCGCCGTCGACGGTGCCCGGAGGTTCGATCGTGCGCAGCTCTCGGTGTCGGCCGACGGCTTCGGCAACCGGCGGCACCTCCCCGCGACGCGACTCAGCGCCCGGGCGTGCTGCGATGGCAACTCCGCTGAGCACGACTGCCGCGTCCTCCAAGAAGGGGCAGTCCGGATGCGCTTCGTCCGCTGCGATCAGCTCGACCGCGTACCCAGCATCGCTGAGGGCACGGCAGTACTCGGTGTGCTGAGATCGGGCGTTCACGACGTCGATGTGCGGCGCGCCGCCACGAGCGATCGCATGGACGAAGCTGTCGGGCACGCCACGTACGAATGCGATGGGAACGGTCATGCGGCATCGTATCGCCGCACGACGGACGAGGTGCCCGTGGCGGACGAGATGCCGAACCTGGCGCAAAACCTCTTGACAGTTTGCGTAGCGTGTGCGATAGTCGCTCTCGGCCGTAACTCCCGGAAGGGCGTTGCGGCTTTTTCATTGCCAGCCGGCAGTGAATCGAACGAGGAGTCACAAATGTTGTTCGCTCAGGCGAGCCATTCAACAGAAACTCACGGCTATCGGCCAGCCGATAGTCACGATGGGTTGTGCGCGACGCGTCCGTCCGACGTAATGCAGCGCAATGCCCAGCCCATCAACAACCTGGCGGCGCGCGTGCCGTCGGAGGTCGTGGTCACCTAGATCGCAACCCTCGATGAGACGCGAAGCCGCCTGCAAGGCGGCTTTTTTGTTGCCCTCGTGAAGACCCGACCGTGAGCCCCGAGGGGCGAGCCGGACTGTTCGCAACGGTCCGCAGCGATGCACATTGACAACTGCAGAGTGATCGCATCGAGACGGGGAACGACTGGTTCCCCGTCCATGATGGATCTGCCGGCGATGAATACGAGCGTCGCGGCGACATAGTTACGGCCAATAACTGTCGCGCGCTGGGAAGCGTTGTCGGTGGATCCATCATCATGCCCTGGAAGCTCAACGGATGAGCGTCGGCCTGCGAAGCCGAAGGGTGCGAGTTCGAGTCTCGCGCAGGGCACGGATTGGGGACGTGTAGCTCATTGGTCAGAGCACCTGTCTGATACACAGGTGGCAGGGAGTTCGATTCTCTCCGCGTCCACTCAACCTCGAGGGTCAGGAGCCCTCGAACCGGGATGTAGTCCAAGAGCAGGGCGCCGGTCTCATAAGCCGGAAGTGGGAGTGCGAGTCTCTCCATCCCGACCACAGGCGACGGGCTGGGCCCAGAGGTGCCTCCAAACCACCCCGTGCGGAGTTCGATCCTTCGGTCGCCTGCGATGCCGGAGTAGCTCAAGGGCAGAGCAGCTGCTTCGTACCCAGAAGACCCGAGTTCGACTCTCGGCTCCGGCTCCACCCCGTGGCGAGGGAATCGCCACACGACGGAACGTAGCGCAGTCTGGTCAGCGCACCGGCTTCGGGAGCCGGGGGTCGCAGGTTCAAGTCCTGCCGTTCCGACGGAGGCCCCGACGGGGACCTCTATGCCGATGGCAGAACAACGGGTGCCGCGGAGGCTGGCCCGTAATGCACATGAGGCACGCAGCCCCTCCCAGCGCCAAGCGGTGAGGTTGGGCTTCGTACCGACGGGTACGGAGGCGTGTGCGTGGCGACGCAACTCGTGGTTCGAGGGAAGTGTCGAGCAGCGACTCTCCGCCCCTCGTTGGGGGAAGCAAGACCCCCTCGGCACCCCTTCGGGGGTTCACACAACGGCGTAGTAGCTCCAAACGTGCAGAGCGCCTGACTGTCGATCAGGGGGTTGCGAGTTCGAATCTCGTCTACGCCGCTACGGCCCGTTCGTCTAGCGGGAGGACGCGAGGGTCTCATCCTCGAAGCCGGGGTTCGATTCCCCGACGGGTCACGGCGTACCGCCGTCGGCGGCACGTTGGAGTTTGCGGGGAACTCCACGTTCTTGAACGCATCGCATACCGAGTTTGGTCCTGGGAGACCATCCGGCCTGTAACGCCGGCGCCGATCGGCTGACGGGGTTCGATTCCCTGACTCGGTACCGACGTCAACCCATGGGCTTGGCGTCCCCATGCCATCGTGGTGTAACGGACAGCATCGCTGGCTTCGAACCAGCAGGTGGGGGTTCGACTCCTCCCGGTGGTACGAGGAGGCCGCCTTCGGCGGCCTCCGTCTCAAGTCTCAAGTCTCAGGTCTCAAGGTCACCCGTAGGTCACAGGACGCAAGTCTCGAGTGTTGGACACGAGGCAGACCCACAACCAGCGGGTCTCGTCGCCGTGATCTAGGAGGCCGCCAGAGCCGGCCAACAGGACCGGTTCGCTCGGAACTTGGAACTTGGAACTTGCAACTTGGAACCTGAGACCTGGGACCTGAGACGCAAGATCGATCCGGTGTAGCTCAATTGGTAGAGCGGCTCCCTGTTACGGAGACAGGTGGGGGTTCGAGTCCTCCTGCCGGAGCGGTGACGTCCGCTAGTGCGGACCCGCGGCTGTGACCCGTGGTCAGTCGGTGCAATTCCGTCACGTCACCCCAGGGGACTGCGCTTGGGAACGCATGGATGGTTTGCACCCAACCAGCGCCGGGTTCGAATCCCGGAGTCTCCACTGAGGTATCCGAGGTTCGACGGCTCTTCGCCATCGAACTCTCACCGATGCCAGCTTGTCGTCGTCCGATCGCCGTGTTCCTGCGTGACCGTCTAGTGAGCGGTCGCCGCTCGGCGCAGCGTTGGGCGGCCCGTGAGCGGGGGCGAGGGTTCGAATCCCGGAGTCTCCACGGAGCTATCCGAGGTTCGACGGCTTCTCGCCGTCGAACTCTCACCGATGCCAGCTTGTTGTCGTCCGATCGCCGTGTTCCTGCGTGACCGTCTAGTGAGCGGTCGCCGCTTGGCGCAGCGTTGGGCGGCTCGTGAGCGGGGGCGAGGGTTCGAGTCCGGCGAGCTCCACGAACGGTGCCCAAGCTGAGATGGCGCAAGCGCTCGGTTGAAACCCGAGAGAACCAAGTTCGATTCTTGGGGGTACCGCGACGATCCGAGTTCGGTGCCTGTTCGGCACCGAACTCTCCATCGTGTGGCCTGAGTGGATAGCTGAAGTGGTCTCGTCGCTGGTGATCAGGACCGCCGTTCGGCGATTGGCGCGGCTCATGGTGCGAACAGCGAGAGTTCGATTCTTGGGGGTACCGCGCGCAGCCGAAGGACCCGCGACCTGGGACTTGGGACCTGCGACCTGCCTGGCTAGCTCAATGGGAGAGCACCTGTCTTACACACAGGGGACCGGAGTTCGATTCTTCGGCTGGGTACGGCGCAACT
>JASJAX010000054.1 GCA_030066755.1 Acidimicrobiia bacterium | reverse complement strand
CGGACGACGACGAGTCGGTGGATTCCCCGGACGACGACGAGTCGGTGGATTCCCCGGACGACGACGAGTCGGTGGACTCTCCGGAGGATGACGAGTCGGTGGACTCTCCCGACGATGACGATGAGTCGGTCGACTCGCCCGACAGCGACGACTGACCACCAGTGACGCCCTGCCCCTCGAGTCGCGAGGGCTGACTCACTCGGGTTCGCCGCCCGTATCAGTCCCTCGGCCGCAGCAACCCCCTGAGGACTTCCCCAGGGGGTTGCTCGCGTCAGCTTCGGGCTGCAAGCGTGATGCGATTCCGAAGGGAAACCGCGTCCAGGCCGTGAGCACGTTGGTGCTCGAGCGGTGTTCCGTAGTGGCGCAACTCCCGATCCTGAACGCCGAGGTAGGTGTAACGCATTGCGCGATCCGCCAGCGCTTCATTGACGAGCCCGGCGGTCGTCGCCTCGAGGAACGGTTCGACGACCACGAGCGACGTCCCGCGTACCGCGCCGCGCAGGCCTGCGCCGTCGAACGGCTTGACCGAGCTGCTGTACAGCACGCCCACGTCGAGCCCAGTTGTTGCCTCCAATGTGGGATCGAGGGCCGGTCCGATGGCCAGCACCGCAGGTTGCCCGGGTTCCGTCCGACGGACCACCTCGATTCCGACGGTCGATCTCGGAGCCACATTCGACTCTGAAGACATTCGGATGTACACGTTGCGAGTGTGCCGAGCGGACCGACGCAGGATCTCATCGAGTTCGTCCGCGTGTCCCGGGGTGTAGATCTCCCAATCGGGGAGTGCGCTCACGATTGCGACGTCGGCAGGGGCCTGGTGGGTGCGCCCTTCGGCGGAGGCATCGAAGGACGCACCCGTAGAAACGAGGATCGCGCCTACGCCCTGGTGGCCCAGATCGAGCTTGATCTGCTCGTAAGGGCGTTCGACGAGGAACGGAGCGTACGAATGCACGATTGGTCGGAATCCCTCCATGGCGAACCCAGCGGCAGCGCCGACCAGGAGCTGTTCACGGATTCCCACGTTCACGACTCGATCAGGGTGGCGCCGCCGGGCTTCGGCGAACCCGGCTGCCCCGATGTCGGCGGTGAGCACGACGATACGTCGGTCGATATCGAGCAACGTCGTCGTCGTTTCCGTGAATCGGGCGCGCATCGAAGGTGGGGCAAGCGTCGTCATCGAGGCTCGACCTCCATCACGACGACATTCGGGTGCCCCGGCGGTCGAACCGACAGGGCCTGCTCGATGCGGTCGTGGTCGCGGCCGTCGACCGACCGACCCGTCCACCCCTCGACTTCGAACCTGGCGGCCAACCCGCCGGGCCACCGAAGCGACGACGACTGGTTGTCGATGACGATCGCCGTGAGGTTGCCGAGCCCCCAGCGGCCGGCAACGGCGATTGCCTCGTGATTGCTGCCTTCGTCGAGCTCACCGTCTCCGACAAGGACGAACACTCTCGCCTCACTCCGGCGCGCTCGAAGCGCCAAGGCAACGCCGACTCCGATCGGCAGGCCGTGTCCGAGGGAGCCGCTGGACAGTTCGACTCCCGGTACGAGCTGTCGGTCCGGGTGGTGGCCGAGCGGTGATTCGAATGCGGCGAAGTCGTCGAGCCAATCCGGGGCGAAGAACCCCTTTGCGGCCAGCACGGCGTAGTACGCCGCTGGGCCGTGTCCCTTCGACAGCAGAAACCGGTCGCGATTCGGATCGTCGGGGTGCCTGGGGTCGATGCGGAGAATCCGGTCGTACAGCACCCACAACACGTCGAGGGTCGAGTGTGCAGCCGGGGAGTGTTTCTCGTCTCCGGTGATGCGTTGCAGGAGGTGATGAAGGTCGGTCGGGACGGCGGTGGGGTTGCTCGGTGATGCAGTGATCGTGTCCATACCGGCGAACGTACAACTTCAAGTTGACTTGAAGTCAAGTGGTATCGTTCGAACATGGCGGCGCTTGCGCAGGAGCTGACGATCGGTGAGGTGGCCCGACGAGCCGGTGTTGCGACATCCGCACTCCGCTTCTACGAGGAGCGCGGTCTGATCGAGTCGAGTCGAACGGCCGGGAATCAGCGCCGGTACTCGCGATCGGTCCTCCGTCGCGTCGCGTTGATCCGGGCCGCTCAATCGGCCGGGCTCTCACTGACGGCAATTGCGAACGCGCTCGACAACCATCCCGACGGGTCGGCTCCCAGCGCAGCAGAGTGGGAAGTGATGTCGTCGCAATGGCGTGATGACGTGGAGCGCCGGATCGACGAGCTCATTGCCCTCCGGGACCAGATCGCATCGTGTATCGGGTGCGGGTGTCTATCGCTGGCTGCTTGCGGGCTGCTCAACCCGGACGATCGAGCTGGATCGGATGGATCCGGGGCTCGGTATCTGATGGGTGGCGAAGCCCTCTGACGGTGAGTCGACGTGCACGATCGCCACTTGGTTGGGTAGCCTGAAGGATGAGGTAGCACCAGGTCACGGTGAGTTCTTCACCTCGGTGTCACATCGGTGCCGAATGCTGGTCAGATCCTTGTCACGTGGTGCGCGTACGGTGGCGGAGCGGTCCGACGGCGGTGTCGCCTGATCGGGTGCGAACTCGAAGGGGGTTGTCCAACCTCCCGCGGAGGACAAGGAAGGGGACCTATGCGCAAGCTTGCGATTGTGCTCGCTTTGATGGCGAGCCTCGTGCTCCCGGTCAGTGCTGCGGCGGCAGGCCCGCGGCATCTGCCGGCGAAGCCCGAGATTTCTGTAGATGCTCCTGTCATGGTCGAAGGCGACGGTGCCTTCGAGGTGAAGGTATCGCTGTCACGAGCGACCTGGTATCCGGTGTTTTTCAAGCTCAAGCTGAAGAACGACGGTGAGCAGCGAGTCAACCTGAACTGGGCTCGTCACCGGTGGTTCTGGATCGATCCCGGAGAGACCGAGAAGGTCATCGAGCTCAGGGTCAAGGATGACGAGAAACTCCGGGCCGACTCGCGGATCAAGGTGAAGGTCAAGAAGGTCTGGGGCGCCAAGCGAGGCGACATTCGTGATGTTGGCGTCGTGTACGACAACGACGGCGGCAAACCCGGCAAGACGGCGTTCGAGCTGACGGCACTTCACGTCAACGATCACCACTCGCACCTGGCCGAAGAGGACATCGAGTTGATGATCGGCGGCGAGGAGCTCGAGTTCGAGCTCGGCGGATTCGCTCGTGTCGTGACGCAGATCGAGGACCGGTACGAGGCGCTTCGCAAACAGGGCGAGAACGTCGTGAAGGTTCATGCGGGCGACGCAATCACCGGAACGCTGTTCTACACGCTGTTCCTGGGTGAGGCCGACGCAGCCATGATGAACGAGGTCTGCTTCGACATCTTCGAGCTCGGGAACCACGAGTTCGACGGAAGCGATCAGGTGCTCGCTGACTTCCTCGACGATCTGAACTCGGGCGACTGCGGCACGGTCACGCTTGCGGCCAACATCAAGCCGGCCATCGGTACTCCGCTGGCTCCGGTTGGTCAGAATGACTACCTGCGCCCGTTCGTCGTGAAGAAGTACGGGCACGAGAAAGTCGGCTTCATCGGCATCGACATCGCCGGCAAGACGCAGGGGTCATCGAGTCCGCTCGACACGACGGAGTTCTTTGACGAGCTCGAGACGTCACAGTTCTACATCGACGAGCTCACGAAGGCTGGCGTCGACAACATCGTCCTCGTCACCCACTACGGGTACGACAACGATCTTGCGTTGGCATCGAATCTGGTCGGCGTGGACGCCATCATCGGCGGCGATTCGCACTCGTTGCTCGGCGACTTCGAGCAGTACGGACTGAGCCCTGAAGGGCCGTATCCGACGATCACGACCGACGCCGTGGGCCACCAGGTCTGTGTTGTCCAAGCGTGGCAGTACAGCTGGGTCGTCGGCGAGCTGGCGATGGCGTTCGACGAGGACGGCCGGATCAACACCTGCGGCGGAACTCCGTACTTGCTGCTGGGTGATCAGATCGTCGACGAGCCGACCGCAGCAGCTCCGGTCATCGATGACCCGCAGTTGGCGTTCGTCACACCCGACGCCGACGCCCTCGAGACGCTCGCTGCGTACGAGGCCGAAGTCGAGGTGCTCGGCCAGCAAGTGATCGGCGCGGCGACCGAGGACATCTGCCTCGCGCGCTTCCCGGATGATGGGCGGAGCACGCTGTGCGCCGTCGGGACGCTCCCGAACGGTGGCGAGATCCAGCAGCTCGTGACTGAGGCGTTCCTGGATCGTGCGTTCCGCGCCGACATCGCGCTGCAGAACTCGGGCGGCGTTCGGATCGACATTCCGGCCGGCGACATCACCATCGCCGATGTCTACACGCTGCTTCCGTTCGCCAACACCATCTTCGAGTTGGAGATGACCGGCGCCGAGATCAAGCTCGCTCTCGAGCAGGGCATGGACTGGGCGTTGAATCCGGACGGCTCAACCGGTGCCTTCCCGTACGGGGCGGGTATCCGGTGGGATCTCGATGCCTCTGCCGAGTCCGGGTCCCGGTTCGACAACATCGAGGTCATGCCGAAGGGTGCGACGGATTGGGTGCTGCTGCAGGACGACGCGGTGTACATCGTCGCGGCCAACTCGTTCATGGCGGGTGGCGGTGACGGCTACTCGGTGCTCGAGGATGTGGTCAACGACGGTCGAGGTGTAGACACGTTCCTGGACTACGCCCAGAGCTTCATCGACTGGATCGTCGAGGACCAGGCAGGCACGATCAGTAAGCCGACGGAGTACTCGTTGAAGAGCTTCACGCCGGCCTGATCTCCGGACTCGTCCGACAACCGACTCGCCGCCCGCTTGCCGGGCGGCGAGTCCGCGTCCGGCCACTGGTCGACGGGCCAGTGGAGGGCGCGTGGGTCGGGCGACCCAGATTGGCGGTTGATTGACGGCCTTATCGTGCCGATAGCTAGGCATGCAGTTGCTACGACGCAGCATGGCGATCGCACTCGTCTATCTGGTGGCGGTATCCGCAGGCGCCGCGGCGCAGACCACGGATGAGCCGGGTGCGCCGACCGAAGGACTCGTGGCGCTCCAATCCGAGATTCTTCTCCTCGTCGAACTCGACGCGTTCGAGAGCGTTCCGCCGGCCTTGGCTGCGGTGCATCGCGAGTGGGTTTCCTATACCAACGGGTTCACCCGCAATGGCCTCTTGAAGTGGCTCTATGAGGTCGATCGCGACGGCGCAGCTGCACTCGATCGGCTCGTTGACGGCGATGTTCGACTGAGCCCGGCGATTCGAACTGCCCTCGGCGTCATACCTTCAACCGATCGGGTGTCGCTGGAATCGGGGTCCACGATCGCAATCCCGACTTCCACCTACGTCTCAGCTCTGCAATCGATCACGACCCAGCTTGCCGGCCGCGTCGACGTGGCCTCACTCCGGCCGTCGTCGACTGCGGTCGCTCAGGACCTGGTTGGGCCGGTTGGAGACTCGGATCAGTCGGTTGCGCCGACTCGAGCTGCAGGTGCGTCCCCGCGGTATCCGTGGGCGGCGGTCACCCTCACGTTGGGGGCAGTCCTGCTCGTCGGGATCGTTCTCGTGCTCCTGGGGCGGCGACGCGTCGGTAGTTCGCCGACGGTCGGCCACTTCGATCGGCTGCTCGACGCCGGGCGCAGAATGGCCGGAGCGTTGGACCGCCAGGAGATCGCCGAGATCGCCGTCGAGGAGGCGATTGCGCTCACCTCGGCTCGGCTCGGCGCCTTCATATGCGTCGAGGAGCATCGCCTTTCGCTGGGTCACCAGACCGGCGACGTGGTCGACGAGCGGCGCCTCGACTCGGGTGTCCTCACCCGCGTTGCGGCGACAGGCCGCACGGCACGGTTGGTCTCGGGCGATGAGCCGTCGATCACCTCGCTTCCCGCTGCGTTGCTCGCAGTGCCGGTCATCGGCGGCGGACGCGTGACCGGAATCGTTCTGCTCCTCAAAGGGGACGAGGCACCGTTCACCGAGCGGGACGAGGCGGCCATCGGGCAGCTTGCTCCGATGGTCGGATCGGCGATGACCGCGGCCGACATGCACAGCAGCGTTGCCGAACTCAGCCGCACTGATGCCCTGACGGGACTCGGGAACCGGCGGAAGCTCGACAACGATCTCGCCGCAGCACTCATGGCCGTTGGCGACGACCGGCGCATCGGCTTGGTCATGCTCGATGTCGATCACTTCAAGCGGTTCAACGACACCAACGGCCATGCCGCCGGTGACGAGGCGCTCGCAGCGATCGGAGAGGTCCTGGCGGCGCACGTGCGGCTTGGCGATGCCGCCTACCGATACGGCGGAGAGGAGTTCGCACTCCTGTTGCGCAATGTCAGCGAATCTCAGGCGGTCGAGGTCGTCGAGCGGGTTCGTGACGCCGTCGCCGACGTTCGAGTCGACGGTGCCGAGCCACAGCCCGGCGGCAGGCTGACCATCTCAGCCGGCTTGGTGCTCGTGGCAGGCGGCGACGTCGATGCCGCGATCGGGGCGGCGGACGCTGCGCTGTACGAAGCCAAACACCTCGGCCGCAATCGACTCGTCGTCGCCACGGCAGGGGTCGGCGCCGGCTGATCACCTTTCCGGAGTCGCGGAACCAGCCCGATCGTGCGTCGATTCGATAGCCCGTGCGGTAGCGCGCCCACGTCCGTACACTCGAGCCCAAGGAGTCTGGCGACGGGGGATTGGGCAATGAACCGCAGACGTGGAGGGCGCGCCCTCATTGCCGGGCTCGGCGCCGTGCTTCTGCTGCTCATCGGTGCCGTCGGACCCGCTCCCGCTGCAGTGGAGACTCCTGGGACGCCGTACACCTGGGGCTCGAATCCAGGTGGTCAGCTGGGCGATGGCTCGTTCGATGATCGTTTCTCGCCGGGACCGGTGGTGGGCCTCGACGACGTCATCGACCTCACAACTGGGCGTGAACACGCGCTGGCCCTCAGGGCGAACGGAACCGTCGTCGCCTGGGGCCGGAACGACGTTGGCCAGATCGGTGACGGGTCGTCGACTACCCGAACGCTCCCGGTCTCCGTGACCGGGCTCTCGAATGTGACGGCGGTGGCCGGCGGTCACTATCACTCCATGGCGCTGCGTGCGAACGGCACCGTTGCGACATGGGGTTTCAATGCCACCGGTCAGCTCGGTGACGGCACCACCACCCATCGGGCAACACCCGTGACCGTCTCGGGTCTCAACAACGTCGTTGCGATCGCCGCCGGTCGCAACATGAGCTTTGCGTTGTTGGCCAACGGCACCGTCTGGGGCTGGGGACTCAACTCCGAGGGTCAGCTCGGCGACGGAACGACAACGACTCGTACCACTCCGGTGCGGGTCGGCACGCTCGACGACATCGTTGCGATCTCGGGCGGGCGTGACCACGGCCTTGCCGTTCACGAGAACGGTGGCGTGTGGTCGTGGGGCGACAACACCTACGGGCAGCTCGGCGATGGGTCGACGACGAATCGCACGAGCCCCGTCGCCGTGTCCGGTATCAGCAACGCGGTCGAGGTCGCCGGCGGTGCGCACCACAGTTTCGCTCGGCTGGCGAATGGAAACATCGCGTCCTGGGGACGCAACTACCGCGGTCAGCTCGGCGACGGCACGCTCGTGCAGCGCACGACGCCCGTCCAGGTGACCGGGATATCCAACGCAGTCGAGGTTGGCACCGGCCGTGATCACGGAATGGCCGCGCTCGGCAACGGCACGGTGCGGGCGTGGGGCTGGAACGACTTCGGACAGGTCGGTGATGGCACCACCACGACGCGATTGGCGCCTGTGGTCGTTCCCGGCGTCTCCGATGTTGCCATCCTGCATGGCGGGCAGAACTTCTCAGCGGCGCTCAGCTCGGTGGAGGCTTCCGACGAGCCGCCCAGCCGGCCCGGCAAACCCGCCGGCTCCAGCACGACCGCTGGAGAGATCGACTTGGCGTGGGCTGCGTCGACCGACGACGAGTCGTCGACGCTCACCTACCGGATCTTCCGCGATGGGGCATTCGTCGACACCGTTGTGTCCGCCTCCCAGAACCAGGTCACGTACACCGACGGTCCGATCACACCGGGGACTTCGCACACCTACGTGGTTGTCGCCGTCGACGGCGCCGGCAACACGAGCCAACCCAGCCCGGCATCGGACCCGATCCGGGAGCTCTCGCCGATCTTCGCCGACGACTTCGGCGACTCGTTCGAGGCGTGGGACAAGGTGGTGCGGTTGAGCATCGACTCCTCGACGGGCAGTCCAGCAGCACCATCCGCACTCGCCGAGATCGTGCGCGACCGCAAGGGGTTTGCGAGGGTCGAACTCGCCGAGACACTGAACGCAGCGTGCGTCAGCAGTCGGGTCCGCGTGACCTCGGTCGAGTCCCAGAGCGTCACGCTGCTGCGCTTCCGGACGGCGACCGGTCGGGCGATTGCCAGCGCCAAGATCGATCGGTCCGGAAGGCTCATCGTGCGTGCCGATATCGCCGGGGCTCGGCAGAACTCAGGAGTGAAGCTCGGAAATGGGTGGCACGAGCTGGAGTTCTGCGCTGTGGTCGACAGTGGGGGGATGCTGCTCTTGCGCAACGGCGACGTGATCTCGTCGTGGACCGCCGACCTCGGCAGCGCACCGATCGCCGAGCTTCAGCTCGGTAACTCCGCAAAGCGCCCGTACCAGGCCAACTTCGACACGGTGGTGGTCCAACCCGTGGACTGAGGATCGCAGCGGGCCTGCGGTCCTTGCTGCCAGATTCGAGATACTTGCCGAACCGTGATCTCGGGCGGTAGTTCTCATCTGGCTACTGGCTACTGGCTACTGGCTACTCGCTACTCCCCGCGGGCCCCCTACTCTTCCCCCATGGCGTTGCTCGACTTCGAAGACCCCGGTCAGCTCGTTGCCCCGGCGCTCGTTGTGGCATTCGACGGGTGGGTCAACGCAGGGAACGCCGGCACCGCGGCGGCGGAGCATCTGATTGCAGATGCGGCCATCGTCGGACGGTTCGATGCCGACCTGCTGTACGACTACCGGGCCGTTCGGCCGACGGTGCTGTTCGACGAAGGGGTGATGGCCGACGTGGAGTTCCCGGAAGCGGTGATTGCCCATCGCCGCTTCGGAGAGCGAGACCTACTGGTCATCACGGGTACCGAACCGAACTGGAACTGGCAGCGGCTCGGGGGCGAGATCGCGAATCTCGCCACCAGCCTCGGCATCGTCGACCACATCTCGCTCGGTGGGATCCCGTGGGCGACGCCGCACACTCGCCTCACGTCGCTCATCGAGACTGCGTCGGACCGAGCCCTGCTGCCGGACGATGCGGACCATCCCACAGGCATGCTGCGCGCACCGGGGTCGGTGATGTCGGCGATCGAATGGTTCGTTGGAGAGCAGGGCATCCCGACGCACGGCTTCTGGGCTCGGGTGCCGCACTACGTGGGCGCTACCTACTGGCCCGCCGCAGTTGCGCTCATTGAGCGCATCGGCGGGCACCTCAGCATCGCGATTCCCTACGGTTCGTTGGTTGACCAGGCCGCCGAGCAACGGCGCCGACTCGACGAGATCCTCGAGGAACAGCCTGAGATTCGAGCTGTCGTTGAACGTCTGGAGGCGATGAGTCCCGAGGATCAACCCTCCGGTGAGGAGCTCGCCGCCGAGATCGAACGGTTCCTCCAGCAGCAGGGCGAGGACCCACCCGGACCGTGAGCATCCGGTGTCTGGCCGGTGTCCGATCCGTCAGTCTTCGAAGCGGACGTAGAGATGCGTGTGCGAGGTCACTTCGAACCCGAAGGACGCATAGAACTCCTGATCTGATCCCACCCAGGCGACCTCAGCACCCTCGGCTTGTCCGCGGTGCAACGACTCGATGACTGCGGCGCGACCCAGGCCGAGCCTGCGGTGGGCAGGGTCCGTCGCCACCGGCTCGACGTACGCGATCCGGTTCTCCGGGACGAGCCACAGGCCGGCAAACGACACGTACTCGCCGTCGGGCCCCACTGCGACGATCGTCAGGTCTCGGCGGAAGCCCGGAGTGTCCTGGGCCCTGATCCGACCCGGGATCTCCTCGGCGGGTGCCGGACCTTCGTGATTGAAGCCCTTCCACAGCACTCGATTGATCTTCTCGAAGTCGTTCTCGTCGGCGAGGCTCTGGATGCGATAGCCGTCGGGGATCGGCGTGGCCGGTAGTGAGTCGAGCAGCGAGCGCTGGGCGTGAGGCTCGCTGAATTGGCTCGAGCGTTCGAAGCCACGTTCCAACGCCAGCTTGGTGAGCATCTCGTCGTGCTCGTCGATCCACAAGCCGAGCATCGAGCGTTCGAAGCTGTGCGACCAGCCGCCGAAGTGGGTCTCCGCCCAATCGAGGAGCGCCGGCTTCGTCTCGTCGTGCCCATCACGAACGGCAAAGTAGACAAAGGTCATGGAGTCCTCGGGATGAACGACGCCGAGGATCTCATCAGCCGCCTCGAGGACTCCGATCGAGCTGAGATCCACCCGATCGATGAACGGGTGCGAGAACATGTACTCCCAACGCGGCTGAAGCCAGTTCACGAGAACCGGCCCGGGGCGATAGGTGTCGATCAGGAACCGCCCGATCCGAGCGAAGTCCTGAGGGTGGCGGTATTGCCGGATGGTGAAGGTCACAGCGTCCTCGTTGCTCGTCGCACGACCATCATCATGCACGGCGCCGGCGTCGCAGTTCACGAGGCGAAGTGCCCGACCGTTTGGGGCTGTAGTGCGAACCACGGAGACGCTACGCTCGCGAACATGGATCTCACCGAAGGACGAAGTGATCGCCACCTGGGAACCCAACTGGGTGTCGTGACGGCGCTGCTCGATGGAGATGCGTCGCTGGCCTTCCACCAGGTGCTCGATCTCTTGAGCGCCGGTACGCCATTCGACGAGATCCTGTTCGATGTCTTGGTGCCGATTCAGACGGATGTTGGTCGCCGCTGGGTCGAGGGCGACTACGGCATCGGGGACGAGCATGCGGTGTCGGCTGCGCTCGAGACCGTGGTCGCACTCCTTGCCGGCTCGTTCGACCAGCCGGAGGATGGAACCCACATCGTGATCTCGGCGGCAGAAGGCGACACGCACTCGCTGCCCTCGAAGGTCATCGCGGCCTACCTGACCTTCCGCGGCTTCCGGGTCACCAATCTCGGGGCGACGCTCCCTGCTGAGGAACTGCAGGAGTCGCTCGAGTTGCATCGCCCGGCGGCGCTCATCCTGACGTGCACCATGGCCGGGAACCTGCCGGGGGCGCGTCAGTGCATTGCTGCCGCCCACCGCGCCGGCGTGCCGGTTGTTGCTGGTGGACGCGGTTTCGGGTCGGACGACCGGCGAGCGCGCCGTCTTGGTGCCGATGCCTGGCTGTCGAACCCCCGCCTTCTGGACGGACTTCTCGGGCGCTGGGAGCCCAAAATCGAGGAAGCCGAGGCAGCCGCCGCCGACCTCGACGAAGCGAACCTCAGCGATCGATGGGCGGACGTTGGCGCTATCGCCGAAGCCGTTGCAAGCGCTCACGATCTCACCAAGACGCAGCTCGCCGCCTTGCGGATCGACGTGAACATGTTCGTCGCGACGCTCGACGCGTCGATTCTCGTCGAGGATTCGCAGCCACTCATCGAGGTTGCGGACTGGCATCGCGCCTACGTCGTCGCCGGTGACCGGCCCAGCACCACGGACTCGATTCTCAATCAGCTGACCGAGGTCCTCGGCGCTGTCGACCCGCGCGTCGTACCACATGTGGCTGGGGCGCTCGAAGGAACCGGAGCGCAGCCGGGCTGACCTCGGTTGCCTCGCAGGGCGCCTCTACGCAAGGCGCTCCGCTGCGACGTCACCATCGACGACCAGTCGAAGTTTGGCCCCACTCGCTGTGTCGCTCGGCTTCGGGGTGGGGAAGCCCTGTCGAACCCAGATCACCGGTTCACCCTGATCCATCCCCAGGAGGTGGATCCTCCCCTCGTACCGGGTGACGGCGACGAAGTCGAAGTCAGCGAGATCGGCGGTCGCGTCGACTTGCTGCCAGCGGATTCCTCGGATGGTCCTGAGAACGGACACGTCGCGACGTGCAACGCCGACGACGACGAGGCCGCCGTCGGCGATGACGCCGCCGGCGATCCGAGTGCCGATGGGCACCCCGATCGGCGCCGGATCCCACCGATTCGGGGTCCGGCCGACCCACGCCTCAGCTCCTCCGGTTGCGGTGTCCTCGCCGACGAGGATCGCCTCGTCGCCGAGGGGATAGAGGGCATCGGGCGCAAACTGGTGATACGAGGGCGGCGCATCCACGGCACCCATCGTCCACCGAATTCCGGCCTCCGACTGAGCCAACACTGCGAGACCGTTCGGTCTGTGCCCGAACCCGAGGAGGTGCTTGCCCCATCGCGCGAGCAACTGTGGTTTGAAACCGACATCGAGTTGGATCCACGCGCCGTCTGGATGGCCTGCCCACAGACACGAGCCTCCGTTCTCAGACACAGCCAGGAGCAGGAGGCCCCCGGCGACCATCGCTGAAGTGACATTTCCGGCGGGTTGACCACCGAGCCCGGATGCCAGCGAGCGCCACGTCGATCCATCCGTGGTCATCCAGATCGCTGGAAGCAGGTTCTCCGCGTCTTCCGCGATCAGATAGAGCCGCGTCCGATCCGAGGCAAACTTCGGCTGCGAGCCGCGGCCGACCACCACCGGCTCCGACCAGGTGAGTCCATTGAGCGACGACCAGACGACGACCTGGGTGCCGGTGGAAGTATCCGCAACCCCGGTGATCCACAACGCGCCGTCCCAGGTGGCGGCATCGGTTGCTCGTCCAGTGGCGAGTGGCGTTCCGCCGAGCGCCAATCGCGACCAAGGGCGGCTGGGTATGCCCGTGAAGGCCGGGCCCGGGAGCGTCACCTCCAAGGTGGAAGCATCGCCGTTCGCTGCGTCGATCGGATCGGTGGCAACGGTTGTTGCGGCAGCATTGCCGGACTCAGTCTCGTCGGCTTGCGCTCCCTCAGGGTCAGCGGACATCTCGGGTCCGGCTGGCTCGTCGGCGTGCGTGGCCTCCGGTCCAGCGAAGGGCTCAGGATTCGCGGCGGGTTCGTCGGATATCAGATGGGTCGCTGGCGTAACCGTTGCCAACGGCGCAGGCGGACGTCCGGTGCCTACTCCCGTGGTGGCGTCGTCGCGGCGTCGGCGTGTACCGATCAGGAAGGCCACTGCCAACACCGCCATCAAGGCGCCCATGGCGATCGCGATCGTGGAGACGCTTGACCCGGCGGCGCGAACTGCGAGCTCCGTGGTCGCCACGATCCGCGCCTGGTCGGTGTCAACCAAGTGGAGGGTGAGAACCCCCGTGATGGCCTCGGGGATGGCGACCTGAACGGTGATTCGCCCTTCGCCATCGGCTGTCAGAGCGGTCGAGATGTCGGCATCGCCGAGGACGAGCCGATACCGGGTCTGCCCGGGCTCGAGCCCTTCGGCCGTGACCTGGATATTCCCTCCGGCAATCGGTTCGGCGTTGTCGACGTTCATCGAGATCTCGCCGCCAGGGAGGGGGAGCGCAGTGTCCGTAGGGTCAATGCCGTCGGTCGGTCCTGGGTCTGGGAGCGGGACGCTACCGGGAGGGATGACGGCCGGGACCAGCGTGCTCGTCGTTCCCATGGGGTCGGTCACCAGCGGACCCGGTCCGCTCGTCGTCGACGATGCGATGGGTGTCGTCGACGAACTCGAAGCGGTGGTCGTAGTCGACGTCCCGGGGATGCTCGTGGTGGTCGATGTTCCCGGGATGGTGGTCGTGGTCGACGTAGCGGGGATGCTCGTCGTCGTCGACGGTGGCGTAGTGGTAGTCGTCGTTGTTGTTGTGGTGGTGGTGGTGGTCGTCGTCGTCGTGGTGGTCGTGGTGGTCGTGGTGGTCGTGGTGGTGGTTGTCGTTGTTGTGGTCGTGGG
>JASJAX010000203.1 GCA_030066755.1 Acidimicrobiia bacterium | reverse complement strand
GAGCACCTCGCGCACCAGCCCCATCTGCTGGCGCAGGATGTCGGGCGCCTTCTCCCGCCCCTCCTTGTAGGTGGGGGTCATCTCGTGGCGGAACGTGGGCTCGGGCCGGTCGAAGGCCACCGCCACCAGATCGGGGTCGTGGTCCTTCATGAGGTTGATGAGCATCGAGGTGAACCCGAACACGGCGTTGGTCACCTGGCCCGCTGAGGTCGCTAGGTCCGAAGGGAGGGCATAGAAAGCTCGATAGGCGAGGCTGTGACCGTCGAGAAGCGCAAGAGTCGGCATGGCCGACGAGTGTACTGCGCCCCCGAGACGAGCTCTCAGGGGCTCTGAGGCCGTCTGGAGCTCGCATGAGGCCGCCCGGCCGAGTACTCGGTACTCAGTACTTGGAACGCAACTGATCGAATCCATCCGGCCGGCGCAATGAATGAGGGGCGCTCACGGCGCCCCTCATTCAGGTCGAGAGTGTTCTGCCTCAGTCGATCAGGTGGATCGGCTGGCCGTTGATGGTTGCCGCCCAGGTGGTGCGCTCCGTGACGCTGGCTCCGGCTTCGAAGTTGTAGTCCACCGTTCCCCAGCAGCTGCCCGGGCAGGAGTAGCCCGGCGGGATGTTGAAGCGGAACTCGAGCCACTGGTTGTTGAACCGTTGGCCGGAGGTGTCCAATTCGCAGGGCGCAGAGCCCGGCGAATCATCGGCACCCCAGTTCCGTATCAGAGACGTCCGGTCATGGTTGTACACCCGGTATTCGCACTCGATCCCGGCCATCGAACCCTGGAAGCTCAGGTCGGCGAAACCACCGCTGACGTCACCCGGATCGAACAGCGAGATGATCAACTGCTGCCCGGCGTATACCTCGTCCACTCGCACCAGCTTGAAGTTCGGAGCAACGGCGGCTTCGACCATGTCGACGGACATGGCTCCAAGACCGTAGACCGCAACATTGTTGTCCGGGTTGCCATCGATCAGCGCTCGGAACGCAAAGTCTGAGATCGCTCGGTCGTCACCATCGATGGAAACCGACACGACGTAGATCCCGGAGTCGGCCGTCGTCGTGCACACAGAGGTCCACTGCCGGATCGTGTTGCCGGTCGAGCCTTGCTCGACGTAGGTCCGCGAACAGCCCCCGATTGGAGGGTTGTCCTGCGGGTTGCCGGGCGTGACGTCGGGCTCGTGCAGCTGGAACGTCAGCGAGAAGTTGCTCGGATTGACACGGTCACCGGTTGCGAGACCGTTGCCTCCGATGAAGTCACTCCGGTTGTTGCGGTAATGGCCGCCGTCGTAGACCTGGAAGGTGAGGTCGTCGCCGACGTACGTGTCCGGCACCTCGATGGCGTAGAAGTACGCCGGATCCTTGTACTGGTCGTTCGAGGTCGGCCCGCAGTTGTTGGAGAACGTACAGCGTGTCGAGAACGGGTCGCCGTTCTCCTTGATCTCGCGTTCCCCGTTGATCGACACCCAGAAGTGCCGGTATCTACCGGGAATCGTCGGGTCGCTCCCGAGGTATGCCTCGTCGGAGCCGATCTTGAGTGGTGGGAGCTGTTCGGCAGTGGCCGACGCTCCAATGTCGACGTTGTTGATGCCGAACACTCGCATGAAGAAGGTGTCGACGTTCGTGTCGATGCGAACGTTCAGCTGGTTCGGCTCCCCGACAACCTCAGCCGGTGTGATCTCGGTTGAGGTGTAACCGGAGCGCTCGGCAACATCGACCGCAACGTCCCAGGGCTCGGTCCCGGCGGCGAAGGTGATCGATGCGGGCAACGGCATGTGGACGACGCCGGCCAGGGCGGCAGACTCGGCCGCCTTGCGGGCATTGGTCTGGTTGAGGAACAGCCAACCAAGATCGACGGCAAAGCCGGCCATCCCGATCAGGACGAGCAGTACGAGTGAACCGATGACGATCGATACGCCGCGCTCATTCTGGCGCTCGTCGACCGGCGCCTCCGGAAGGACTTCGTCGACGTTGGGTTCCACTCCCTGTTCACGCATCATGGTGCAAACACCTTTGGCTCGAGTCGGAGAATGGCGATGTCCTCCCAGCAGTTGCCGGGGTTGGTGCACGACACGTCGGGCAGCGGCACGATTGCACCGGTCACCCACTCATGCGAGAAGATGACGCGCACCACGGCGACATCCAGGTCGGGCACACCTACATCACGGACGCCGTAAGGCCAGCCCTCCCCGTCGTAGGTCGGATCGATAGCGGGATCGGGGCAGGGGTCCCACTTGCAGATTGGATCGGCCACCGGGTCGTAGAGGAACCGGGTACACCGGTCGCCTCCACCCTCAGTTGCCGGGCACGTCCCGAGCGGATTGCCGTCGGTGTCGGCCAGATAGATGTCGACGTACTTCACGACGTCGACGCCCGAGTTCGGCAGCGTCTCGAGCGTCGTGGCGAGCGAGCTGAGCGCCTGGAAGTCGGTGTCGTCCTCGTTGCCGAGCGCAGCAAGCACTCGAGCTGCGCTCTGACTGGCGTTGGCCATGGTGAGACGATCCCGGAATGCGAGGCCGAACTCGACGATTCCGAACAGAAGGGTGAAGAGCAGGACCGCAACGATGGCGAACTCGACCAGAGCCGCACCGTCCTCGTTGCGGCGAGCTTGCCGCACTCGCGCCAGCGCTCTACCACGCATAGTGATCACTCCTCGACCGAGAGTCGTCCTGTCCGCAATCTACCGTCGCCCGGCCGAGACCGGAATAGGTCGTGCGGTCCATCATCGACGTGGCGGTACGCAAACTTGAATTCCCCACATTGTTCCCCTGTCGTGCCGGCGATTCTATGGCAATGAATCGCGGTACATGATCTTTGATCGTGTCCATCGCTACTCGATCAACCGGACGGGATTGCCTTCGATGCGAGCCGTCCAGGTAGTCGTGTCGGTGGCGTCGCCCTGATAGTCGTAGAGAATCGTCCACCAGCAGTCGCCACTGTTGCAGGTGTACAGCGGATCGAGTTCGATCTCCACATAGATCCAATCCTCGTTGTAGTCCCGCGCCGGCCGGGTCGCATCGATGATGCATGACGCGAGGTTCTCATCGATGCTGTCGTTCGGGACCAGTACGTGGCACGGTGGGCTGTTGCCGAACGGGTCCTGGATGTGAATGAAGTTGTTGCCACTCGCCTCTCCGGGATCGAACAGCTCGATGATCAACGGCTTGCCGGCGTGCACTTCTTCGACTTCTGCGAGGTAGAACTCGGATCCTCCCCCGTCGACATTGGCGTAGATCGACATGTCGCCCAGCCCGTAGACCCGGCTCTCCGCGCCACCTCCGGCGAAGGTGCGAATCGACCAGCGGTTGAGTCCGAAGTTGTCGTCGCTGATCCGGATCTGCAACGGATAGATGCCGTCGGCGGCGTTCGGGATGTCGCAGAAGTTGCGCCAGTCGAACGGCGTCCCAGCGGGCTCGGGCGGATACACCACCTGACAGAGAATGCCGTTGTCACTCAGGTCGAGCGGGGTTGGATCGGCGTCGTACAACGTCCATTCAGTCGAGGGACCGGGGTTGCCGGACACCGGGTTGTCACCGGCGTTGATGTTGTTTCCACCACCCTGGACGAACGCCGGATCCAAGAGATCGATATCGAGGTTCGCGGGACCACCGGTGAGCTCGACGGCGTAGATGTAGCCCTCAGGCCGCATCCATTCGTTCGGTGTGCAGCCCGGACCGTTGGATCCGGTGCACCACGGGGAGAAGGCATCTCCCATACGCCGGTTTGTATAGCGACCGTGGATGTTCCCCCAGATGTTCGGACAGTTGGTGCCGGTGTCGATGTTGGGAGCGCATTCAGGATCGTTTCCGAACTGCGGGTCCGGGCTGCCGAGCGGAAGTGGAAGCACATACTCGGCGACGGCGCGACGCTCGATCGAGACGGTGTCGAGCCCGAAGACCGTGAGGAAGAACGTCTCGACCGGCCGCTCGATGGTCACTTCGAGGTGCCGGTCATTCGTCGGGATCTTGGCCGCGGTGACCGTGGCGTCGCCACCCAAGGTGGCAATGTCGATGTACCCATTCGCAGCAGCAACATCGATCGCTGCGTTGCGGGCCGCCGGCTCATCCGAAGGCAGGTAGATCACACCGGCCAGGGCAGCCGCATCTGCGGCGTGTTGGGTGCGTTTGCCATTGAGGAAGAGCCAGCCGTAATCGACGCTCATCGCGGCAGCTCCCATCAGCACGACGAGGATCGCGGCTCCAGTAATCATGACCGAGCCGCGGCTGCGCTCGGCTGTGAACCGAGCCCACCGATCCTTGAGCTTGCGGATCATGAGCCGAAGACGTCCGGTTCGAGCCTGACCCTGGCGTCGGCAGTCCAGCTCGCCGGTGTGGCCATCCACGGGATGAGCGACGTGATCCACTCATGCTGATAGTTGATGCGGAGCCCAAGGATGTCGGGGTCCGGCAGCGCCGTGTCACGGTCGGTCGGCACCCATCCGGACGGCGACCCGTACCCCCCGAAACTCGGATGCGTGGGATCGGGACATGGATTCCACGCGCAGGTCGGGTCGGCCGGGTCATAGGTGTAGTGGTTCTCGTTGCCCGTCGACGAGCCGTCGGGATTGGCCTCGTAGATGACGACGCTGGTGACGACGTCGATGTCGGTCCCGCCCACGAGGCTGGCTTCGACGGCCTTCAGGATGGCGATGTCGGACTCGAGGTCGGTACCCAGCACGCTCCCGATCCGCGCCCCGGTCGTGACGGCGTTGGACATGGTCAGCTGCTCGCGCAGACCCAGGCCCAACTCGATGATTCCGTAGAGCAGAAGGAAGAGCAGCGGAGCGAGGATGGCGAATTCGACGAGTGCCGCACCCCGCTCGCGCGGCCGGCCATCGCCTCGTCGATCTCGCACCACCCGACCACTACGCATAGTAGTTGCACCCTATCAGAAAGTAGTCAACCATTACTAGCGAAACCTCGCCCATAGGCGAGCTCTCCCTGGCCCTCATGATCGGCATCCCCGCACCCCTTCCGAAGGAGCAAACCTGGGGTCGCCACAATGACTAGTCACTCTCGACCGGAGGAGCCGCCCGAATCAGCGGAGCTTGGCGATCAGCCGCACGCGCCGTTCTTCGAGCTCGGCCCGTTCGAGCTCGAGACGTCGAATGAGCGTCTCGAACCGAACGACATCGCCGGCAGTCTCACGCGCATCGGCACGGTCGATGGGATGATCGCTCACTGCCGCATCACGTTGGGCGTCGTCGTCGAGGTGCTGGTGATAGACGAGCTCTTCGCGGGCGAGGGTCAACTCGTGCTCGATCTGCGTGAGCCGATCACCGATGGCGAACAGCTTGCGTTCGCGGCGTGACATGCGCATGGCGCGGAGCGTAGTTCACGACCGAGCTCACGGCGGGTCGGCACCGTCGGCGAGTTGGGACGCTGCCGCCTCGAGTCGGTACGCTGTGCGCCGCTCGATACGCCGGGATGGCGAAATTGGTAGACGCGACGGACTCAAAATCCGTTGGGGTAACACCCGTGGGGGTTCGAGTCCCCCTCCCGGTACGAACGCATCCGAGATCGATGGCTACTCGCCACCGATCTCTTTCCGGTGCGATGCTGTCGCGACTGCCACCGCCTGTCTGCG
>JASJAX010000006.1 GCA_030066755.1 Acidimicrobiia bacterium | reverse complement strand
GTGGCGTAGGCCTCACGAATGCCGTGCGTGTGCACGATGCCTTTCGGGAGTCCGGTCGTGCCCGAGCTGTAGACGATGTTGAAGATGTCGTCGTCGGTCACATCGACCCACGGCGGTTCGGCCTCGGATGCGGTTGCGGTGAGGTCGGCGTACTGGACATAGCCATCTCTGCCGGGTCCGTCGATCAGGATGAAGCGGTCGGCCGGCACGTCGAGTCGTGGACGGACTGCGTCGATCTCGGGAGCAAGTCGATCCATCGTGACGACCGCCATCGAGTCGGCGTCGTTGATGAGATTCACCAATCCGTCGCCGCGAAGAAGTGGACTCAGCGGTACAACGACGATCCCGGTCTTGGCGACGGCCTGGTAGATCTCGAGGACTTCCAGCGAGTTGTCGAGCAGGATGGCGACCTTGTCGGTGCGACGCAGCCCTAGGCCGAGCAGCGCGTTGGCGACACGATTCACCCGCACGTTGAATTCGGCGTTGGTGTACCGGACCCCTTCGAACACCACGGCGACGTGATTCGGGCGATAGCGCGCATGACGCCGCAGCAACGTGTGTAGGGGCACCCTCGATCCTCCTCCGCTCGACTCGCCGATGGTACGAACCCGCCGGCACCCTCCGCCAGGGCCAAACGTCGCGTCGATTGCGCCATCGGCGCTCCGGCGACATCATGGGCGACATGCTCGAGCCCGGCACATCACTGGATGTTCCTCTGCGTTTCTCGCAGAGCCAGTTCGACGAGTTCGCCCGTTTGAGTGGCGACGACAATCCGATCCACGTCGACCCCGAGTTCTGTGCCGGCACACGGTTCGGCAAGCCGGTGGCCCACGGGATGATGCTGTTCGGGATGCTCGACGCCGCCGTGTGCCGATGGATCGATGAACCGGTCGCACTGTGGGCACAGGAACTCACCTTCCGGGCGCCGACCTTCGCCGACGACGACCTGACCGCCACGCTCAACGTCGAGACGGCGAACGAACGCCATGTACGCATCGCACAGTGGCTGCATCGGTCGGACGGTGAGGAAACGGCCGGTGGGCATACCGTCGTCGGATTCACCGATGCGCCCCATACGGCCGACGGGGTCGCAGACCCTCCACCGACCGCGGATGGCGAGCTCTTTGGGATTCGGCCGGGGATGGACGCAAACGCCGAACGAACCATCACTGCCCCCGATGTCGACGACTACCTCGAGCTCGTCGACAACCCCAATCCGCGATACGGGGCGGAACGTACGATTCCCCCGCCGCTCCTGGGTGGCCTCGTATCGCATCTCCTCGGTGTCGAACTCCCCGGCCGGGGAACGAACTGGTTGCGACAGCGATACACCTTTCACGCCACCGTTCCCGTCGGGAGTCGTATCGAGACCCGTGTCGAGGTCACCCGCGTGCGACCGGAGAAGGCACTCGTCAACCTCGCCACCACATGCACCGCCGCAGGCCGCACCGCCGTCACCGGAGACGCCCTCGTCCTCATCGCGGATTTGGCGCGCTAGATTCCCTCTCCCTTTCAGGGAGGGGTGGCCCGAGCCGGAGGCTCGGGTCGGGGACGGTTTCCACTGCAAGTGAGACCACGGTGGCGCCCATCGCTGGCGCAGCTACCGGCGACCACCCTCTCCGTGCCGAACCGTAGAAACCCTCCCCTGCCTGCTTCGCAGGCTGTCCCCGCCCTACAAGGGCGGGGGATCGATCCACTTGAGCCTTGGGACCTGCGACCCGTGACCTGGGACCTGAGACTTGCGACCCCATGCGGCGTAGGCTCGTCCGCATGGAATCCGTACCGGTGTTGCCGCAGATGGTGGAGGGATCCATCCAGATGCGTCGCATCGGTGGGTTGGGATTCCCGGTCGAGGCAATGGTCGACGAGAACGGCGTGCTCGCCCACCTCGGTCGGGACAGCTCGGTCTGGATCTTCTTTGGGCCCGGCCGCAAGGTTCGGCTCGCCGACGGAACTGAATGGCGAATCAAGTCGACGACGTCGGGACGCCACATCGTCCCGATCATCAAGTCCGAAGAGGGAACCATCGCCGTCTCGGGCCCGCTGTTCGCCAAGCGGAGCTACGGCATCAACCTCCGGCGTCACGCCTACACGCTGATCCCCCTCGGACACGTCGGGATTCGTCGCCCTGGGCTCTGGTCACTCCGCCGCCACGAGGACCAGATCGCCGCCGTCGAGGACCATGAGCGCACCATCCACACGACGGAACCGATTCCCCTCGCAGCCGCGCTCCTCGTCTTCACCCTCATGACGCACGGAATCCCCGGCGAGGGAGATCTGATGCCGAAGCGCGACTGAGGGATCGACGTCTTCGCCGGGATCGAATTGCGGCGTAGCCAGTCGTCAGTCGTCAGTCGTCAGATGATCGACGGCACTGGTCGTGGCCGTTTGCGGTTACTCGCTACTCGACGAGCCGCTGCTCTTTGAGCCTCCGCTTGGCTTCTTGCTCGGCTGCTTGCCGCTGAAGCCGCCGGGGGTACCGGCGCCGCGGTGGACGGTGGTCTGCTTGGAGCTCAGCTTGTCGTGACGGTCGCAGTCTGCGAGCGCGCCGTCACGCCATTTGCCGTTGCAGTAGTGGCTCTTTGCCATCGTCTCACCAGTGGACTCGGGATCTGGGGAGTCTCCCACGGCCCCGCACCCTCCGCCAAAGCGGGCACTGATACAGTCACCGACGGCCACACCACAGACGGGAGCACGATGAAGATCGGACTGATGTCACCCCAAGGGTGGAAAGGTGAGTACGACGGCTGGGATCCGGCCGAAGCCTGGGAGCGCACGCTCGAGCTGGCGAGAAACGCCGAGGCACTCGGATTCGAGTCGCTATGGGTGTTCGACCACTTTCACACCGTGCCGGTGCCCACCGATGAGATCACCTTCGAGTCGTTCTCGCAGCTCTCCGCACTCGCCGTCGTCACCGACCGGGTCCGCCTGGGCCACATGGTCATCTGCACGGGGTTCCGCAACCCGGCGTTGACGGCGAAGCTGGCATCGACGATCGACGTCATCAGCGGTGGCCGTTTCGAGCTCGGCATCGGCGCCGGCTGGAAAGAGGACGAGTGGCTCGCCTACGGCTACGGCTTCCCACCCACCGGAGAGCGCATCACCACCTTCGGCGAGCACCTCGAGGTGATCACCCGCATGCTGGCGCCCGGACGGGCCACCTGGGAAGGCGAACGAGTACAGGTGCGCGACGCCGTCAACGAGCCGAGAGGCATCCAGGATCACATCCCGATCATCGTCGGCGGCAATGGACGACGCCGCACCGCCGGTCTGGCGGTGAAACATGCCGACGAGTTGAACTTCGTCTTCCTCAGCCCCGACGACATCGCCGAGCGTATGGTCGACGTGCGGAGGAAGTGCGAGGAGGCTGGACGGGATCCGGATTCCCTCCGCTTCTCGGTGTACACGTACGACGAGCACTTCCGCGACGCCGGTCAGGAGCGCGTCGATCTCATCGGGCGTTTTGCGGAGATCGGCCTCGACCGCATCGTGTGTTTCCCGCAGCGATACGGCCCGACCGTCGAGACGCAAGAGGCCTTCGCCGCCGATTGCATCGCCGCCGGTGTGCGACTGGACGCATGAGCCGTCTCACGCCTCCGGCTGAATCCCGTTCGGACCGGGAAACGGGTAGGTGTTCTCGATCACGAAGTTGCCGTACAGGTCACGCTCGACCAGCACGAATCCCAACCGGCCGTCGTGCGGAATCGCCGAGGTGTCGTACACGACGCGCTGGGATGCCGCCAACGCCGAGGGGTCGACCTGGTACGGGTTGAACGGGTTCTCCTCCGGGGCGTAGAGCAGGTCGAGATACTCCGCGGACTCGAGATCGAAGGCCGCCGAGTAGACCGGGTCGAGTTGATGCCATCGACCTTGCTCGTCGCGCACCTCCGCCCACTCGTGGTGATAGTCGTAGACGCCGTTGCGATGGACGATGCCCCAGACGGTGCGAGCCGAGATTCCTGCTGCCCGACTGAGCGCCACGAACAGGCGAGCGTGGTTCACGCAGGTCCCGTGCCCCAGTCGATAGGTCTGCGACGCAGGCTCGACGGGATGATCCTCATACCAGAGGTAGTCGAGCGTTTCGGCGACGAACGCTTGCAGCGCAACGGCGCGGTCGACGACGCTGGCATAGGGCGCCGTCGTATCCATCGCAGCTCGGACGAGCTGCTCGTCTTCAGCGTCGATGTAGCGGGATGGCGCGAGCCAGTCGTGGTCGATCGACGTGGCGTCGTGACCGGCGTCCGCTCGAGACGTGAAGAATCGCACGGTCACCTCCGAGTCGGTCGACGGGTCGAAGCGGATACACGCCCAGTACCCACCGAAGCCGTCCGATTCCACTCGAGCTTCGACCCGAACGCCGTCGACGAACACCGCGTACTGATTGGCACCGACGACCGCGGATCTGCCGATCGGAATCCGCAGGGTGTCGGCGAGCGCGCCGGTTCCTATCGGACCTCCGGCTGCCATGACGACGAGCGCCGTCGAGATGATCGCAATCCGCAGCCTGCGCATCGAACACCACCATCCTCAGTGTCTCGCCGCTTGCCACAACGGTCAATCAATGACCAGCGTTGGGGGATGCGGCGCGTCAGGGCATCAGCCAAGGTGGAGTTCAGCCGGACAGGCCGATCGCTCCGAGGATGATCTCGACGACTTGGTCCCCGACAGGGTCGTCGGGTGCGGGGATCCATTGAGCGTCGAAGAAGACCACGTTGGCATGGTCTCCGCCCTGGACCTCGATCAGGCGGACGTCGTGACCGGCGGCCCGGAGCGCGTCGGTCGCGTCGCGCGATTGCCACGGTTCGCACACCTCGTCGTCGCTGCCGACCACCATGACGATCTCGGCGTCGTCGTTGGTGTACGTGGTTGTATCGAACGAGAACGTCTCGCCGTCGAACTCGTAGTAGCAGCCGGCGATCGCCACGATCACATCGCTGCGTGGCGTGCCGGTGTAGCAGCGGTCGTAGGTGCCTCCCGACCCGTAGAGGTCCTCACTCATGCTGCCGAACAGTCCGACCGACGCACCCATCGAGTGGCCGACCCCGATGCTCGGCTTGCCCGTGTCTCCGCCGAACCCCTCGGCAACGGTCATGGCGTACCGATAGCTGCACTCGGCATCCTGCTCGATGTGGTGGAACTCGGTCGATCGGTAGTCGGGGGCGAAGACCACGACGCCGTGCCGTGCGATCTCGGCGGCCATCACCGAGAGACCCTCACCCGAGCCGCCCAGGCCGTGCAGGAGGTAGACGATCGGCCACGTGCCCCATTCCTCGGAGTCCGCGTCGTCGGGTGCGGTCACCCAGATGGGTCGGGTGAACTCACTCGAAACCATTGTGGTCGTCACGGTAAACGTGGCCGACACTGGGGATGTTGTTGTCTCGTCAGGCGTGGACGTCAAATCAGAAGCTGCCGTTCCGCAGGCTGCCGTCACGAGCACGCCGATGATCAGCAGACACGCTCGTCGGACTGATCTCATGGGGCACCTCCTCGAATGCGCGCGGGTGCATCCACCGCCCTCCTTCGAGCATCAAGCAGCACCCAACACTCTGTGAGGGACCGAAGTCCCGATCTCCTCCGTCTCAGCCCTCGCCGAGGAACCGGGCCATCCCGCGTCGAGCGTCCTCGGTGACGATCTGCTGGACGAATCGGGTGCGTTCGTCCTCGAGCCCTCGGGCGATCTCGTCACGGCGGCTCCAGAGCCGGGCCTTGGTGCTCCGGACCGAACCGGGGACCTTGTCGGCGATTTCGCCGGCGAGGGCAACGGCTTCTTCCCGGATGCCGATCGCCGGGGTCACTGCGGCGGCGAGTCCCCACCGCACTGCCTCCTTCGCAGTGATGGTGCGATTGCGCAACAGGATGTCGGCAGCCCGCACCCGACCGATGACGTCCGGGAGCATCGCCGTCCAACCGCCGTCCGGCGAGAAGCCGACGACCCCGTACCACGGCGTGAACGACGCTTCGTCGGCAACCAACACGATGTCGGAGGCGAGCACGAGCCCCATCGAGCCGCCGGTGACCATGCCGTGGACGGCGACGACAACGGGTTTCGGCGTGTCGATGAGCGCCAGCATCGTGTCGTTGAGGAGGCCCACGATGTGGGCGGCGTAGCCGGCAACATCGTCACCACGGTCGAAGAAGGCTTGGACATCTCCACCGGTCGAGAACGACGGCCCCTCGGCGGCGAGCACGATCGCCCCCACGCCCGGATCGATCGCAGCGGCTGCGATCGCTTCGAGGAGTTCCTCGAGCAGCTCAGGCACCAAGGAGTTGTGGCGGTCCGGCCGATTCAGCGAGACGACGGCGACCGGTCCCTGGCGTTCGTGAAGGACGAGCGGACTCATCCCTCCTCCCGAACTGAACGCTCTCCCAGCCACGATGACAACGCCGGCCACAAGACGTGGCGTGCCTTGCCGCCCGCCATGATCCCGATGTGACCGGCATGGACCACCTCGGTCGTCACGTCGTCCGAACCAACGAGTTCGGCGACCGGCAACGACTGAGCGTTCGGGACGATGTGGTCGAACTTCGCCAGCACGTTGAGGACCGGCACCGTGATGTCGCCGAGGTCGACCCGATGACCCTTCACGACGTGTTTGCCCTCGACCAGGGCGTTGGCCCACAGGTAGTCGTGGACCCACTGCCGGAAGGCTTCCGCCGGAAGTGGCACACCGTCGTGGACCCACCGGTGCATCACCTGCCAGTTGCGAGTCTGCTCGGCGTCATCGATCCGGTCCCACAAGTTGACATACGCGCCGACGTAGTTGGCAACGGCTTTCAGCATCTTCCCGCCGTTTTCGATCGCTCCCGTTGGGAGGAGGCCGCCGAGGTTCGACGTGAATGAGTCGACATCGAACCAGCGTTTGTCGAGCCAGTGGGTGAACAGGCTTCCCTCGCGATGCGACATGTCGAGTGGCGGGGTCAGCAGGATCATGTTCTTCATCGGGCCATCGGGATACAGCGCTCCGTACAGCAAGACGATCAACGCACCGAGGCAGTACCCGAGCATGCTGACCTCGTCCACACCGGCGTGGGCCTGGACGCGACGGACGGCTCGGGGTACGTACTCCGCGCCGTAGTCGTCGACCCGCATTTCCGAATCCTCGGGGCCCGACTCACCCCAGTCGATGAGGTAGACGTCGAACCCCTCGTCGAGCATGAACTCGACGAAGCTGTTCCCGGGCCGCATGTCGAGCAGGAAGGGCCGGTTGATGGCGGCGAACACCAGGAGCAACGGCACGGGATGCCGGTCCTCCTTCGGAACTCTCGGTTCGTAGTGGTAGAGCCGGACCTTGTTGAGCTGCCAGATCTTCTCGCGCGGCGTCAGGCCGACCGGCGTCTGGAACGACGTCGAGATCGCCCGCCACGTGCGGTACGGCCGGGTCGTCGCACGCCACGCTCGCCCCGCCGCTCCGGCCGCCCGTGCAACCCGATCAGTCATCGTCGTTCTCGTTGTCGATCCGGCGGAGCACCTCCTCCGCCTTGATGTCCAGATCATCGAGCACGAGCTCGATATGGTTCATCCGGCGTGCCATCTCGATCATCTGCCGCCGTGTCGGGACGTTCAGCCACTCGGCGGCGAACTCACCCACCTGGTGCGTCGATCGCCGCAGGGCGGCAGTTGCCCCGGCGGTCACGGCCATTCCACGCGCCAGCGTCTTCGAGAATGTGTCCGAGGCGACGACGTCATCGACGATCTCCGACGACTGGGAAAGCAGCCGATCGAGAACGCCGCGCAGCGCCGCACCGGGCCGGGGGCGAGTGTTTTCAGTCATGTCACATCTCCGTACCAATCGGCCGGATGGTGGCCGGATCGATGCTCGAGCCAGTCGACGATCCGCGTCCACAGCAAGTGATGGGCCCGCTGGCCGATGACGGCGCCGAGGTGGCTGCCCGGCACCGTGATCGCCGTTTCGTCCTCGCTGGCAGCCGCCCGGTTGAGTGCCTCCGCTGACGCCGGCGGACACAGGGGATCCTCGGCGGCCGTGATGGTGAGGATGGCAGCGTCGATCGCATCCAACCGCACCCTCCGACCACCGATCGGGAGCCCGCCGCGCAAGAGGAGGTTGTGCTTGTAGCAATCCCGAACCAGCGTGCGGTACATCTCACCGGCGACCGGTACACCGTCGTTGATCCAGCGTCGGACGGCCCGTACGACGGAGCGCCCCTCCGCCGTCTTCATGTCTTCGCCAAATGCTTGCCACAGGGCCGGAACCCGTGCGATGGCGCTGACGCTGAAGTTGGCACGGATGAACCAGCCGGGCACGTTGCCCCAGAAGTCGACGAAGGGGTCCACCGGGAAGTAGCGCGCCCACATGGCGGTCAACCCCGTGCGATGGAAGTCGATCGGGGTCGTCAACGTGATGAGGTTGCGGATCCGCTCGGGGTACGAGGCGGCGAAGACCGTCGCCATCACGCCACCGAGTGAGTAGCCGAGGATCGAAACCTGGTCGACGTCCACGGCGCCGGTGATGTCGTCGATGGCCGCGCCGAGATAGTCGTCGACGTAGTGCTCGAAGCCCGGCGTCGGCCGCTTCCGATGCGGCTTCGCCCAGTCGACCACCCACACGTCGTACTGGTGGTCCCGAAGGAACGCCGCCATGGAACGTGCCGGATGCAAGTCGAACACGTACCACTTCGAGAGCAACGACGGCACGAGCACGATCGGTACCGGATACTGCTCCTCTGAGGTGGCGTGGAGGCGATGGAGCCGCATTCCGTCGACGACGTCATAGACCTCGGCCGGCGACCGGTGCGCCCGAGCCTTCGTCGCCGTTGCCGCCGTCATGTCAGCGACTCCCGCAGCTCACGCTTCAGGACTTTGCCTGCGGCGTTGCGCGGCAGCTCGCCGACCGTCGCTACCTGCTTCGGAATCTTGTATCTGGCGAGCTTGTCGTCGCAGAACGCCAGGATCTCGGCCGCATCGAACCCCGCAGCATCTCGCGGAACGACGACGGCCATGCCTACCTCACCCCAGCGCTCGTCGGGCACCCCGATGACGGCCACGTCCATGACGTTCGGATGGTGGAACAGCACCTGCTCGACCTCGGCCGGGTACACGTTCTCGCCGCCGGAGATGTACATGTCCTTCCACCGATCCACGATGAAGACGTAGCCGTCCACGTCGATCCGAGCTGCGTCCCCGGTGTGGAGCCAACCGTCCGTGAACGAGGCGTCGTTCGCCTCGGGACGCTCCCAGTAGCCGGGAGTGACGTTCGGGCCGCGCACCCACAACTCTCCGATCTCGTCGACGCCGACGTCGGCACCGGCCTCATCGACAACGCGGATCTCAGTGTGCAACGCCGGCTTGCCGACCGAGCCCACCTTGCTGATGGCGTGGGCCTCGTCGGTCAGGAACACCGTCGGGCTCGTCTCGGTCAGCCCCATGCCCTGGCGGATGACCACACCTCGGTCCGCATATCGTTGGAGCAGCGCGATCGGCATCGGCGCACCGCCGCACGCCCACGATTCCACCTTTGACAGGTCGGCGTCCGCCCACCCGGGGTGCTCGGCAAGGAACTGATAGATCGCCGGTACCCCGAAGAAGTGGGTGATCTCTCCGCTGACGAGCAACTCGAGCACCCGCGCCGGATCGAACTCCCGCAGGTTGATCGACCGGGCACCGAGATGCAGACACGGCGTCGTGTAGAGATTGAGACCACCGGAGTGGAAGGTCGGGAGCACATTCAGGTTGGTGGACGCCGACGTCAGCCCGACGGCGTGGCCGATGTTGATGGCGTTCCAGAAGAACATGCCGTGCGTGCAGATCGCCCCCTTGGGGTGACCGGTCGTTCCGGAGGTGTAGAGAATCGCCCACGCATCGTCGTGGTGTGCCGTGACCGAACCGACCGTCGCCGGGTGGGCCCCGGCCTTGGCGGCTGCGTAGTCGTCACCGAGCTGCAGCTTCACTGGAGCGTTCAGCACAGCCGATGCCTCGGCATAGGTGTCCTCGTAGATCAACACGTGTGGCCGGCAATCGTCGACGATGAACTCGAGTTCCGGCACGGCGAGACGCCAGTTGAGGGGAACGAGGATCGCCGTCAGCTTGGCGCAGGCAAACAACGCCTCGAAGACGTCCGTGGTATTGCCGGCGAGGATCGCCACCCGATCTCCCGCGCCGACGCCGTTGGCCGCCATCCAGGCCGCCAGGCGCCGGCTCTGTTCTTCGAGATCGGCGTAGGTGAGTGTGAGGTCACGGCCGTCATCGACGAGCGCAACGGCGTCGGGAGACAGATCGGCGTGGTGGCCGATCCAGTCGAACGCCGGAACGGGGCGCATCACACGATCTCCCTTCACTCCCGTGCGGGAGTGCGCCCGTCATCGCCGCCTGTGAACAACCGCAGGAGCCGGTCGCGTCCCTGTTTGATCCGCACTGCTCTGGCCCGCCACGTCCCGACGATGCCGAACGGCACGTAGAGCACGAGCAGCACGTAGGCCGCACCGATCAGCAGCCCGGACGCACCACCGAACCAGCGGTCGAGGTAGTACTCGAGAAGCCGATACACCGCCGCGCCGATGAGCGCCCCGGTGATCGTGCCCATGCCGCCGATCAGGATGACGAGCAGCGCCGTCACCGTCCAGAACAGCCCGGCGACATTGGGCGTGACGATCGGCTGATGCATCGTGTGGATCATGCCTGCCAGCGCCGCCGTGATGGAGGCGATGACGAGAACGAGCGTCTTGAACCAGAACGTGTTGTACCCGAGCATCAGCGCCCGGTCCTCGTTCTCGCGGATAGCCACGAATACCCGGCCCGCCGGTGAGTCCACGATTCGTTGATACAGCACATAGATGCCGAAGAAGATCCCGAGACAGAGCAGGTAGAAGATGAACCGCTCATTCGTCGTGTCGAGGAACCAGGCCGGTGACTCGACACCTTGCAGACCGATCTCCGCACCGGCGTAGTCGGCGAGGTCGCTCGACTGAATGACGATCCAGAACACCGAGGCGAACCCCAGCGTCACCAGGGCGTAGGTGATCCCGTGGACTCGGGGAAGCACGAGGGCGAACAGGAACGCCTGGATGATCGCAGCGATGACCACGACGAGCACCGCCACCGGCCACGCCAGTTCAAACGTCTTCAGCAAGATGCCAAAGCCGTACGCGCCGACGGCGAAGAACATCGCATGCCCGAACGACAGGATGCCGGTCACTCCGAGGATCAGGTCGTAGCTGATCGCATAGATGCCCAGGATGAAGACCTCGATGGCCAGACCCTGCAGGAATCGGGCATTGCCGAGATCGTTGTTGACGACGGCCGCCAGACCCTGCCCGTCGACGATGATCGAGATCACAAACGGGAAGGCAACGAGCAGCGCAAAGGACGCCAGCAGCCCGCGCCGCCGACGGAGCCAATCGCCGAGGCCGGCGGACTGGTCGAGAGTGGTACTGGTCATTTCTCACTCCTTCCCAGCAAGCCTGTGGGCAGGACGAGCAAGATGATCACCATCACCACGATCGATGCCGCCGGCACCACGGTCGGTGATGGCTTGAACGGCTCCTCGACAAACGGGATCGGGATCCCGACTTGCCCGTAGCGGATGATGATCTGCTGTAACAGCCCGACCACGAGCGCGCCGACGGCCGCACCGGGGAAGCTCGTGAGCCCGCCGACGGCGAGCGCCACAATGGATCCGAGCAGGAACACCGCTCCCATTCCGGAGCTGAGACCGATCGAAGGCGCCGCGAGCACGCCGCCCAACGCGGCGAGGCCCGACCCGAGGGCGAAGACCATCGTGAAGACACGGCGTACGTTGATGCCGAGCGCCTCCACCATCTCCGGATGTTCGACCCCGGCGCGGATCACCATGCCCAGCCGGGTGCGCTTCAACAGCAACATCACGCCGACGAGCACCACGATGCCGACGAGGACCACGAAGCCCTCGTTGTAGACACGGAGCCGGCCACCGAACACCTCAACCGTGGAGCAGCCGGAGAAGAACCCGCCGAGCCCTTGGCCCGGACACCCTTCGCCGGTCCCGGCGAAGGCGGCAGGCCGAGCCATCGTGAACTCGGGACGCCCCCACACTTCGCGGACGAGCTCGATGAGGATGAAGCCGATGCCGAGCGTGATCATCAGCTGGTAGATGGGCCGGTCGTAGAGCGGCCGGATGAGGACCACTTCGACGAGGGCCCCAAGAGCTGCAACCAGCACAACGGACACGCCCATCGAGAGGAAGAACCGCCACGTGGTGCTCAGGCCGAAGATCCACTCGTTGACGGGTTCCTTGATGAGGTGCAACACCAGTGCAGCAACGATCAGACCGCCGAACGTGGCGAGCCGCTTCATGTCGATCGCGCCTGACTCCATCCCAGGCTTGCGAAGCACACTGAACCCGAAGGCGATCAGTGCACCACCGAGCAGCACACCCAGAATCGCCACGATCGCCGGGCCGCTGAAGCTCTCTGCCGGCAACGGTGCCAGCGTGCCGAGGTCGATCTGCACGGTCATGTTGGTCGGCGTCATGGCGAAGTTCTCGGCGTCCCAGATCACGAGGGGGAACCGGGTGATCGTGAAGAACGCCGTCAACGCGCCGACGACGATCGCCCCGATAGCGCTCGTCTTCCTGGCGCGCCCGGCGAGGGTCACCATCGCCGCGATCCGCCGCCAGAGCGGCATGAGCGCAAACGGCGCTCCGAGCAGGAGCATCGGGATCGCAACGTCGATCAGCGTGTCGGCTCTGGTGTACGCCGTCCATCCGAGGTAGGCGCCGAGCATGAAGAACTCGCCGTGCGCCAGGTTGAACACGTCCATCAAACCGAAGATGAGCGACAGACCCGAAACGACCAGGAACGTCAACGCACCGACCGACAGCCCCTGCATGATCGTGGAGAACCAATCGTCCCGGTCGAGGCCGAGCAAGGCAACAACGAAGACGAAGATCAAGACGGCGAGCACCGTCACCCGGACGCGGTTCTCCTGCAGCCACTCAGCCCGCTCCCGGTTCTTCGACGATCCGGAGTCAGGTGTCTGCGTGGTCAGCTCGGAGGTCTCAGTACTCATGCTGCCCCCAGGTAACGCTTGATCGTTTCGTCGTCGTCGACCAGGTCCGCCATCTCCCCCGCCTTGACCGTCCGTCCTTCCTCGATGATCACGTAGTGCTGGGCAAGCCGGCTGGCGACGATGAAGTTCTGTTCCACCAGCAGAACAGTGGTGTGTTCGGAGAGTGTTCGGATGGCATCCATCATCTGCTCAATGAGGACCGGAGCGAGCCCCTCGCTCGGCTCGTCGATCAGGAGCAAGCGGTTGTCGGCCACCAGGGCTCGGGCGACGGCGAGCATCTGTTGCTGACCACCGGACAGGTTTGTTCCCGGCAACCGGATGAGCCGCTTGAGGTCAGGGAAGAGCCCGAAGATCATCTCCTCCTTCTCCTCGAGCTCGCCCTTCTTCCGCTCGGCGATGCGGAGGTTCTCCTCGACGCTGAGCTCGGCGAAGATCTGCCGATTCTCGGGCACGTACCCGATCCCCATCCCCGCGATATCGAAGGATTTCTGCTCGGTGATGTCGAGGCCGTCGAACGTGACCGTTCCGGACGACGCCGGATTCAACCCGAGGACGGTGCGCAGCGTTGTCGTCTTGCCTGCGCCGTTGCGCCCGAGAAGCGCCACGATCGATCCCTGTGGGACTTCGACGCTGACGCCTTCGAGGATGTGGAATTGCTCGATGAAGGTGTGGACGTCCCGGAGGCTGAGCAGGCTCATGACGTCCCCTCCTCCGCCGCGCTGTCGTACAGCTCGCCCAGGTATGCCGTTTGGACTCTTTCGTCGGCGGAGATCTCCGCCGGTGTGCCCTCGGCGAGCAGCGCCCCCTGGTGCATCACCGTGATGCGGTCCGAGACACTCATGACGACGTTCATGTTGTGCTCGACGAGCACAACGGTCTTGTCGCCTGTCTCCTGGATCGACTGGACCAGGTTCATCAACTCGGGGACTTGCTCGGCCGCCATTCCAGCCGTCGGCTCGTCGAGCATGAGGACCTCGGGATCCGGGGCGAGGATCATGCCGAGCTCCAGCTTGCGTTGATCGCCGTGCGGCAGTGTCGCCGCCACTTGCAGCGCCTTGTCGGTCAGCCCGACCTGGCCCAGCACCTCGTCGGTGCGATCGAGGTATTGGCGGTACTTCCGGTGCGATCGCAGTAGACGGAAGCTGTCCTTCCCCAGTGCCTGACAGGCCAGGCGAACGTTCTCGTGGACCGTGAGGAAGGGAAAGATGTTCGTGATCTGGAACGATCGACCGATACCCCGATGGATCGTCTTGTGGACCGGCAGGTCGGTGATGTCCTCACCCTTGTAGAACACTCGTCCGGCCGTCGGTCGCAACGTGCCGCTGACCAGATTGAAGAAGGTCGTCTTGCCGGCACCGTTGGGACCAATGATGGAGTGCAGCGTCCCTTCTTCGATCTGGACGTTCACGTCGTCGACTGCGACGAGTGCCCCAAACTCCCGCCGGAGGTCCTTCGCCTCCAGGATCACGCTCACCTTGCCCTCCCTTCAGGGTTGGCGGTTGGGGGTGGCGTTGCCACCCCCAACCTGCACATGTCTATCCGCCGAGTGATCCGACCGGCAGATCGCCGCAGCGGCTCGTGAAGTCGCCCTCGAGCAAGCACGGCGGCACGGGACGAACCGTCGCCACGTTGTCGTAGAGCGGACCCGCATCGTCGAAACCGGTGAGCGTCACGACGTACATGTCCTGGATGGCCATGTGGTCCTCAGCCCGGATCTCGATCAGACCCTTCGGGCCCTCGAAGCTCAGGCCCTCGAGCGCAGCACGCAGGGAGTCTGCGTCCGCAGCGCCGCCGGAGGCTCGGAGCGCCTCGACGACCATGATCGCTGCGTTCATGCCATCGGCATCGAACAGATCAGGGTTGGTCCCGCCGACCGTCGCCATGTTGGCGATCAGGTAGTCGTTGACCGGATTGCTCGGCGCCCCGTAGTGGTACAGGATGACCGAAGTCGTTCCTACGGCGTTGCCGAAGAACGCCGGCATGACGACGTTGTCGACGAACGGCGATCCGAGCACGGTGTCGTCATCGACGACGCCGAGGTCGATGGCAGCCTGCAGCAGCGGCACGAACCCGCCACCGGCCCACGTCACGAGGAACGCGTCGGCATCGGAGTCCGCGAACGGCTGCAGGAAGGACGTGAAGTCCGTCGTGTCCGCCGGAGCGAACACGTCGTCGGCAATGAACTCGCCGCCGAAGAATTCGCAGGCGTCCTTGTAGGCCTGAGCACCGCCGTAGCCGAACGAGTAGTCGGGTGCGATCTGGACGAAGGTCTCGTAGCCGTCACCGTTGACGAACTGATCGCAGATGGCCATGCCGTCTTGGTAATTGCTCCGACTCGCCCGGAACGTATTCGGATCGAAGTCCTTGCCGGTCAGGTCGGTAGCGGCCGCAGGCGCCGCAATCAGGATGACGTCGTTCTCGCGGGCAATCCCCTGCAGCGTGGCGGTCACGCCCGAGCTCACGGAACCGATGATGATCTCGGCACCCTCGATCTCGATCAGTTCGCGGGCTGCCGTTGCCGACAGTTCGGCGTTGGACTGGTCGTCCTTGAAGACGACACGGATCTCACAGTCGTCGAGCATGTAGGTCTGCTCTGCGACGGAGAGTCCGTCACCCGGCGCATCGCTGCCGGTGGCATAGGCGAATCCGAGCGGCACACCACGATTGACGTGGGACCCGTAGATCGCGAGCGCACCCGTCTGGTCGGTGATGACACCAACCGTCACGGGCTCGTCACACGACACACCGGTCATGGGTGCCGCCGTCGTTTCGGTCGTACCTCCGTCGCCGCCGCCGGCCGTCGTAGCCGGAGCCTGCGTCGTTGGGGCCTGCGTCGGAGCCGCGGTGGTGTCACCACCGTCGTCATCGCCGCAGGCGGCGGCAAACAGCGCCAGCACCATGAGCAGCGCCAGCACCTTCATGCCTCGCTTCATCTGCTTCCTCCTCCTGTTGATTGCCTCTTGGCTCTCGCTATGCAATCCGCGCATGGAACACGCGGTTGAACTCGTCGGGTTTCTCGATGTAGGGGACATGGCCGCAGTCGTCGATCACGACCTCCTCGTAGCTCCCTCCCGCCGCGACGTACTCGTCGAGCACGGCTCGCGTCTGATCGAGCATCGGTTGTGGTGGATACGTCTCGGCGCCGGGATATCCGGGCACCAGGCCCATCGGACCCCATGTTCCCGGGTCCGATGCGGCCGAGTTGGACACGGCGAGGTCGTCGGCGCCGCGAACCCAGAGCACCGGCGGCTTCTGGTCGGCACCGATGATCTCGGCGACGTCGATGGCGTACTTGGGCGACAACGCATTGTTGGGACCGTGATCGCCGGGCGCCACGAACGGCCAGTTCGCCGACGCCACCTTGTCACCGGGGTACGCGTCATCGCCGATGTGGACTTGCAGCAGGCTGGCGACGTACGCGTCCTCCCGCTCGGGAATCAGTGGCGGCTTCCACACCAGAGCTCGCAGGGCGGAACGCGGCGAGAACATCGTGTCGGCCGTCATGTCACCGGCTTCGATCTGGGCGACCAGTGCCGGATTGACGAGGCCGCCGCCGGAGCCGGCGAAGTCTTCAGTCGTCGGCGTTCCGGCGGCGTCCTTCGTGCCACCGAACCCGTAGGGGGATCCGGGATCGGCCTGGGTGACCGTGAGCAGGCGATCGGAATGGCGAGCCATCAGCCACCACACGACGAGCCCGCCGAGCGAGCTGCCGACGACGTGGAAGCGGTCGTGGCCGAGGTGATCCATGAGCGCAATGGCGTCGTCCATGAAGTCGGCCAGGCCGCGCGTGGCGTCCACCTTGGCCGACAGGTCGGCGTCGCCGTAGCCGCGTTGGTCCGGCGCGATCCCGCGGTACCCGTCGGGCAACGCCAGCATCGTCCCTTCCCACCACGTTGCGGACGAGAGGTTGCCGTGCAGGAACAGCACCGGGGTGCCGTCCTCGGGGCCGGAGAACAAGACTCGGGTCGTGATGCGGTCCGTGGTGATGGTCTGCGCGGTGATGCCGTCGAGCGTCGGGACGGTCATGACGTCTCCTCCGTTCCTGCGAGCAGCTTCTTGTCGATCTTCCCGATTGCGGTCTTCGGGAGCTCGTCGAGGATCTGGATGCTGCGGGGCCGCTTGTACTTGGCGAGTCGCTCCTCGAGGAACGCTGCGAACGTGTCCTCGTCGAAGTCGACCCCCGGCTCCATCACGAGGCACGCCATGCCGACCTCGCCCCACACTTCGTGCGGCACGCCGACGAGCGCCGCTTCCGCAACGCCATCGAAGGCGAGCATCACCGACTCGACCTCGGCCGGGTACACGTTCTCGCCGCCGGAGATGAACATGTCCTTGGAGCGGCCCTTGATCGTGAAGAACCCCTCGTCGTCCTTGACGGCGAGGTCGCCGGTCCAGAGCCATCCGTCCTTGATCGTCTCGGCCGTCGCCTCGGGGCGGCGCCAGTAGCCCGGCGTGACGTGCGGGCCGCGGATGAGCAGCTCGCCTGCTTCGTTCGGAGCGACCTCGGCGCCGTCCTCGTCCACGATCTTCATCTCGATGTGGAAGATCGGGTATCCCACCGAGGTCGTCTTGTCTCGCACCCGATCCTGCGGCAGCCAGAAGTTGTTGCCGGCTGCCTCGGTGAGTCCGTACCCCATCTTGAAGTCGATGCCCCGATCCCAGAACTTCTCCATGATCGGAAGCGGACACGGCGCTCCGCCCGAGATGACCAGGGCCAGCTTCGAGAAGTCGGCCGACTCCCAGCGGGGATGGGCCTGGAGCATTTGATACATCGTCGGTACGGCGACGTAGTGGGTGATGCCGCCCTTCTCGATCAGGTCGTAGGACTCATCGAGGTCGAACCCGGTGCACAGGATCGTGGTGCCACCGACGTGAACGAGCGGCACCATGAAGATGTTCGGACCACCGATGTGGAAGAACGGCAGCTGGAGCGGTGCAACGTGCTCGGCCGTGATCCCCCATGACGTGATGGTGTTCACGGAGTTCCACGTGAGGTTGCCGTGAGTGAGGATCGCCCCCTTCGGCAGACCGGTGGTGCCACCCGTGTAGTAGATGCCCCAGATGTCGTCCATGCCGAGGTCGGGCCGCGGTCCGAGCTCGGCGGACAGGTCGTCACGCTCGCTGAACGACCGGTCGCCCTGACTCGGCTCGCCGAACGCGACGATGTTGCGGATCGTCGTGAAGGAGTCCCGCATCTCGTCGAGTTGATCGCTCCAGTCGTCGCTGTAGAAGAGCACGACCGGTTCGGCGTCGGCGACGATCTGGCGGAGCTCATGCACGGTGAGCCGCCAGTTGAGGTTGTGAAGGACAAAGCCGATCTTGCCCGCGGCCCAGAACAGATCCAGGTACTCGGGACAGTTCGAGGCGTACACCGAGACTCGGTCACCCTGCTCCACACCGAGCGATCTGAGGTAGTTCGCCGTGCGGTTGACCCGTTCGTTCCACTCGCGGAACGTGACCTCAGGACCACCGAGGCCCTCGATCAACGCCACCCGGTTGGGTGTGAGCTGGGTCCGCTTCTCGAGCCAATCGGTGGCGTAGTGGGATGTCTGCGGGATCATTGCGCCCTCCCCCATTGCACGACGCCGGCACCCCAGACGTAGCCGATCCCGGCGCCGACGATGACCATGAGGTCACCCGGCTTGAGTTTCCCGGTCCGTTCGCCCTCGATGATCGAGATGATCGAGTCCTGCTCACCGATGTGGCCGATGTCGCTCAAGTAGGCCGATTGGTCCTCGGTGAGTCCGAGCAGGTCGAGGATCTCCTTGTGGGCCGACGGCTTCACCAACAGCATGTTGAGGTAGTCGAGATCGGCGCGGGTGTACGACGTTCCGTCCGATTTCGTGCCTGACTTGCGCAGCGCTTCGTCCACGCACGTCATCCAGTTGTCGATGCTGACCTCTCCGAGCCGGGCTTTCATCGCCTCGGGCTCGACGAGATCGAACTTGAACAGGCCCTTCGCCACCGCCTCGTCGGTCGGGTGCTGCACGGTGCCGCTCGCCGGAACGATCACGTGCCGGCTCATCGACCCGTCGGACATGAGATGGGTGCCGAGCACGTGGTTCTCGGGCCAATCCCGCTTCACGAGCATTGCGCCGGCGCCCGCCCCGATGTTGAAGAGGAAGGAGGTCCGGAGGTTCGTGTGGTCGATGAAGTCGCCGATCACGTACCCGCCGGCGATCATGATCGTGTCGATCGACGGGTCATCGCGCATCAACGACCGGGCGAGCTTGAGCGCCGCGATCGTCGTGGCACACCGCATGTGCATGTCCATGCCCCATGCGTTGGTGGCACCGATCTCGTAGGCGAGATCGATGCCGGCGGTCCAGAGGTTGTATTCCTTCCACTCTTCGGTGGTGCACAACAGGACGTCGATCTCCTTGGGGTCGACGTTCGCCTTCTCGAGACACTGCGCAGCAGCCTTCGCCGCCATCAGATTGGGGTGCATGCCCGGCTCAGGGATGTGCTTCTGGTTGATCCCCAGCTTCTCTCGCACCACCCACTCGGGCAGTCCGCTCTCGGCGGCGATCTCCTCGGCGCCCATCACCGCATCGGGTAGAAACATGCCGGTCGAAACGATGCCCATCGTGAAGTCGTCGGTCATCCGTCACTCCTCGGGGGACTCAGCGCACACGCGATGAAGGTCATCACCTCGTCGAGCACACTCTCGGGCGGGGGGCGACCTTCCCACTGGACGTAGCGGGCACCGATGAGCTCGGCGATGCCCATCAGCACCCAGGCCATGGTTTCGGCGGAGACGTGAGTTGCGATCTGCCCTTCACCTTGGGCCTTCTCGAGACCTCGGATGTAGCTCTCCGCAATCGTCATGTAGTGCCAGCGATGCGCCTCGGGGTCGACGAACTCGGACTCGCGAACGATGCGATAGAGCGGGCGGTGATGGACGACATACTCGAAGAAGGTTCGGAAACCGACCCGCTCGATCTCAAACCGGGAATCGAGGCCGACGACGGCTTCCGAGATCGCCCGTCGCATGTTGTGGTTCAGGACGTGAACGAGTTCGACGAACGCGGCCTTCTTGTCGGGGAAGTAGACGTAGAACGTGCCCTGGGCGACGCCGGCGCGGCGGGTGATCTCAGCGATGGAGGCTCGGTCGTAGCTCTGTTCTCCGAAGACGGCTTCGGCGGCGTCGAGCAGCGCCTGTCGGGTGGCCCTTCCCTTGTCCGTCGACGGTTGGTAGGCCAAGACCGCCTTCTCCCCTCCTCCTCATGAGAACTGACTCACCTGTCACTTGAAACCTGAATCAGTACTCAGTTTTTGAGTGTATCGAGGACATGCACGGTCCTGCAAGTGGTTGCTTTTCGCGACCCGGCCAGGCGGTAGCCTCGGCTGGTGACCCGGCAGCCCAACCTCATCTTCATGATGTCCGACGACCATGCGGCCCACGCCATCTCGGCGTACGGCAGTCGGATCAACCACACACCGAACATCGATCGCATCGCTTCCGGAGGTATTCGGTTCGACAACTGTTTCTGCACGAACTCGATCTGCACGCCGTCACGAGCTGCAGTGCTCACGGGCACGTACAACCACGTGAACCAGGTCACGACGCTGGATACACCGATGGACAATCGGCTCCCGACCTATCCGCAGCTCATGCAGGCCGCCGGGTACCAAACGGCGATCTTTGGCAAATGGCACCTCGGGCACGGCCCGGCCCACGACCCGACCGGGTTCGATGACTGGGTCGTCCTCCCGGACCAGGGGGAGTACCACGATCCCAAGTTCCTCACTGCGGACGGCCCGGTCACCATCGAGGGCTACGTCACCGACCTCATCACCGACATGTCGCTCGGCTGGTTGGAGGGGCGCGATCCGGAGCGGCCGTTTGCGTTGATGATCCACCACAAGGCCCCCCACCGACCTTGGGAACCGGACCACCAACACGCCCGCATGTACGAGGACGAGACGATCCTCGAGCCCCACACGTTCTGGGACGACTACGCAACCCGGTCCGCAGCCGCCGCAGCGGCGAAGATGCACATGCTCGACCTCGACGAGACGGATCTGAAAGCGCCCATCCCTGAAGGCCTCACCGAGGACGAGGAGATCTCCTGGCGCTACCAGCGCTACATCAAGGACTACCTGCGGTGTGTGGCCTCGATCGATGACAACGTCGGCCGGATCCTCGACTACATCGAGGCGGACGGGCTGACGAGCGACACCATCGTCGTCTACACCTCTGACCAAGGCTTCTTCCTGGGCGATCACGGCTGGTTCGACAAACGGTTCATGTACGAGGAGTCACTGGCGATGCCGTTCCTCATGCAGTATCCGCCGGAGATCCCGCCCGGAACGGTGTGCACCGACATGGTGCTCAACGTCGACTTCGCTCCGACGTTTCTCGAGTTGGCAGGGCTCCCGGTACCGGTCGACATGCAAGGCCACAGCGTGCGGCCACTGCTGAGCGGCCGGACACCGGAGAACTGGCAGACCTCGATGTACTACCGGTACTGGATGCACCGCGACGGCGCACACAACGTCCGGGCCCACTACGGCGTGCGAACGCTGCAGCACAAGCTGATCTACTTCTACAACGACCCGCTCGGGCAGCCCGGCGCGATGGGACCGATCGATCCGCCCGAGTGGGAGCTCTACGACCTCGACACGGATCCGTTCGAAGTCCACAACGTCTACGACGACGCGGCCTACGCCCCGGTTGTCACCGAGCTGAAGGCAGAGCTGGCACGGTTGCAGGCCATCGTGCGTGACGAGCCGCACCAGCGCTGACCGGTGGGAGTACGCTCCCGCCCCATGAAGGTCTGCATCATCGGGGCTGGAGCATCGGGGCTCGTGTCGGCCAAGGTGCTGCGACAACAGAGCATCGACTACGACTGGTTCGAGCTCGGCTCCGATATCGGCGGGAACTGGCGCTACGGCAACGACAACGGCCGATCCTCCGCCTACGCCTCGCTCCACATCGACACCTCGAAGGAGCGCATGCGCTTCTCCGACTTCCCGATGCCGGAGGAGTGGCCCCACTACCTCCATCACTCGCAGGTGCTCGAGTACTTCGAGTCGTATGCCGAGCACTTCCGGCTGAAGCCACGGGTGACGTTCCGAACCCGGGTCGAGCAGGTGACTCCGGGCGAGGCAGAGGGCACCTGGGACGTCACGGCGACGTCGGTCGACGGTGGCACGCCCGAGACCCGAACCTATGACGCCGTGCTCGTCGCCAACGGCCACCATTGGAATCCCAGCTGGCCGGACTTCCCCGGGACGTTCACCGGGGAAGTGATCCACTCTCACGACTACCGCACCCCGGACGTTCTGGTGGACAAGGACGTCATCGTCGTCGGCATCGGGAATTCCGGGACGGACATCGCCGTCGAGGCCGCACAGCATGCCCGATCGACCGTGCTCTCGACCCGGCGCAGCGCCTACATCCTGCCCCGCTGGTTCCTCGGCCGACCGACCGACTCGTACACGTCGCCGACGTTCGCCCGGCTTCCCCTCTGGCTGCAACGTATCCCCTACCGCGCCATGTTGCTGGCGGCCCGAGGCCGCCAGGCGAGCTACGGGGTGCCGATCCCGCGCCACAAGCTGCTCGAGGAGCACCCGACGATGTCCCAGGAGCTGCTGCAACTGGTACGGGACGGCAAGATCATCATGAAGCCGAACATCGAGCGGCTGGACAACGGGAAAGTGCGGTTCGCCGACGGCACCGCGTCACGAGCCGATCTCGTGATCTACGCCACCGGCTACCGGATCAGCTTCCCGTTCCTCTCCGACGATGTGCTCACCGTGAAAGACAACGTCATCCCGCTCTATCGAAAGGTGATCCACCCGGATCGACCCGGCCTCTTCTTCATGGGGCTGATCCAGCCGCTCGGCGCCATCATGCCGCTGGTCGAGCAACAGGCCGAGTGGGTGGCACGCCTGCTGCGCGGCGCACCGGTCCCTTCACGGGGTGAGATGCACGCCAGCATCGCCGAGGACCAGGACGGCCTCCGCCGCCGGTATGTCGATGTCCCCCGCCACACCATTCAGGTGGACTACTTCCCGTACCTGCGGTTGATGCAACGCGAGGTCGACACGGCCGCTCAGGCGCTGGCTAGTCGATCGGGGTGACCGCAAACCCGTCCGAATCGGCCGTCACCACGACGCCCTCCCCCTTGCCGAGCGGCGCCACCACGACCCCGGTGAGGCCGAAGATGGCGGCCTCGTTTGTCGGGCTGTGGCCCACAACGAGGGCTCGACCGCCATCCGGCACCATGGCCAGCACTGCACGGAGACCCGATGCGAGCGCCGCAGCGTCCTCCTCCACGAGGTCGGGATCCGCCGCTCGTAACGACGCCAGATCCCCGGCACCTGCGGCTCGATATGCCGCACGCCATCGATCCTCGACCTGGGAACGCAGCTGCTCGACCACGACAACCCCACCCGGTACCGGCTGCCCGAGACCGGCGAGCATGCAGCCGAGCGTCTGGGTCGCCCGTTGTGCCCCGGTAGACACTGCCACGGCGTAGTCACCAACGAGCGCGGTCCCGATCTGAACCGCAGCTGCGGCGCCTTCATCCGTGAGCCGATCGCCTTCGTTGGCCGTATGACGACGCAACTCGATCGATTTCATGGCACCTCCCCGCTCGATCGTACCCCCGTCGTACCGGCGTGACTCTCGCCGCAAGCGGCACGGCCTACACTGCGCGCAGTGCTGGAGAGCCCGCTTCCCGAACCCACCCTCCCCGATCGCCCCGGTGAAGCCTGCGGCGTGTTCGGGGTTTGGGCGCCCGGTGCCGATACGGCCCGGCTGACCTACTTCGGCCTCTACGCACTGCAGCATCGTGGCCAGGAGAGCGCCGGCATCGCTGTGTCCGACGGCGAGCGCATGACGGTGGTCAAGGAGCTCGGTCTGGTCGCCCAGGTGTTCGACGAGACCATGCTCACCGCGTTGACCGGCGACATCGCCATCGGCCACAACCGCTACTCGACGACCGGGTCATCCGTCTGGCAGAACTCGCAACCCGTCTATCGGCCGATCGGCGCCAACGGGATTGCCCTCTCACACAACGGCAACCTGACCAACACCCAGCAGCTCTCGGTCGAGATCGGCAAGCTCTTCGCCACCACTGACTCGGAGCTGATGACGGAAGCGATCTACCAGGCGATGGCGGTGCGCGAGATCGGCCTCGTCGACGCTCTCCTCACGACTCTGCCGCACTTCGAAGGCGCGTTCTCACTTGCCGTCATGGATCGCAGCACGCTCGTCGGCGTGCGGGATCCGCACGGGTTCCGGCCCCTCTGCCTCGGCCGACTCGACGAGGGATGGGTGATCGCATCGGAGACGGCTGCGCTGGACATCATCGGCGCCACCTTTGTCCGCGAGGTGGAACCGGGCGAAATGGTCGTGATCAACGAGGAGGGTATCGCGAGCCACCATCCGTTCGAGCAGTCGGAGGCCCGCCTCTGCCTCTTCGAGTTCGTCTACTTCGCTCGCCCGGACTCACTGCTCTACGGACAGAACATCCACGCCGCCCGGCGGCACATGGGACAGCAGCTCGCTGAACAAGCGCCGGCCGAGGCCGATGTCATCGTTCCGGTCCCCGAGTCGGGAATCCCAGCCGCCCAGGGCTACGCCAAGGCGACCGGCATCCCCTACGTCGACGGACTGATGAAGAACCGTTACGTCGGCCGGACGTTCATCTCGCCTGCTCAGACCATGCGCGACCGCGGAATCCGAATGAAGCTCAACCCGATGCCCGGCGAGCTCAAAGGTCGGCGGGTTGTGCTCGTCGACGACTCGATTGTGCGGGGCTCGACGACCCGCCAACTCGTGACGATGGTCCGCGAAGCGGGCGCAACCGAGGTTCACCTTCGTATCTCCTCGCCTCCGTACCGGTGGCCGTGCTTCTACGGCATGGACACCGGCGACCGATCAACACTGCTCGCTGCGGACCGCTCGATCGACGAGATCGCCGGGTTCCTGGGCGTCGACTCGCTCGCCTACCTGGAGCTCGATCGCCTCCTCGAGGCAACCGGAGCGCCGGGAGGCGGATTCTGCACTGCGTGCCTCTCCGGGTCGTACCCAACCGATCTGCCCATCACGACCGACAAGTATCAGCTCGAACACCCGGTCGGCGAGACACTGCCGTGACCTCGTACCGCGACGCCGGGGTCGATCTCGAAGCAGCGGACCGGGTCGTCGATCGGATCAAGCCGGCCGTCACGAAGACCTGGCACGACGGTGTGGTTGGAGGCTTCGGCGGATTCGCCGCCGGTATCACCATCCCGCCCGGCTACGAGAACCCGATCCTCATGATGTCGACGGACGGAGTGGGTACCAAGGCCGAACTGGCACGACAGACGGGCAAACTCGACGGCCTGGGCTGGGATCTCGTCGCCATGTGTATCGACGACCTCGTGGCCGCCGGAGCGAGACCGATTGCGATGACCGATTACATGGCCGTCGGCCGGATCGACGTCGACATGGTGGCAACGATCGTCACGTCGATCGCAGGCGCATGTGAGGAAGCCGGAGTCGCCCTCCTCGGCGGCGAGACCGCCGAGCACCCCGGAGTCATGGAGGCCGACGCGTTCGATGTCGCCGGTGCCGCGCTCGGCGTCGTGGAGGCGGGCCACGAGATCGACGGATCCGCCGTCGCGGTCGGCGACGTGATCATCGGACTCGAGAGCCCGAATCTCCGATCGAACGGCTTCTCGCTCGTTCGGAAGCTGATCAGCGAGATCGACGACCCGGCGTCCGTCATCCCGGGCGGCACGGACCGCCTCCTCGAGCCCTCGATCCTCTACACCCCGGCCGTGCTCAGTCTGCTCGACGCCGTCCCGGTCAACGGCCTGGCCCACATCACCGGCGGAGGGCTTCCGGGGAATCTGCCGCGGGTCCTCCCCACCGGCTGCGGAGCCGAGATCGACACGACAACGTGGACACCGCCCGCAGTGTTCGTCTCGATGGCGAACCTCTCGGGAGCGCCGCCCGCTGAGTTGTTCCGGACCTTCAACATGGGCATCGGGTTCGTCGCAGTCGTCGATCCGTCGAACGCCGACCTCGCCGTGGCGACCCTCGAGGCAGCCGGCCGCCCGGCGCGCCCGATCGGATCCGTCACGGCTGGAGTCGGCGACGTCGAGCTCCGCTGATCAGACGAGTTCGAGTGCGTCGTCGATCGCCTCGTTGGCCGACATGCCGACGCCGGCATCAAACGAACGGGTGAACTCGTCCGAACCGAGCGTCTCGCGCAGGCTGGTTTCCAGGTCGTCCTCGCGCTGCCATGCCGGTGTCGTCAAGCCCGCCCGGCTGCGGATTCCGATGCTCGCACCCCAGAGTCGGGCCGCACGACCCGCATCCCCATCCGCGAGGGCGCGCCGGGCGAACTGCCGGAGCGGATGCCCGATCGCCAACGCATCATGCGGACGCAGCCGCAGCGCGTACCCGGCGAAGTCGAGCGCGCTTTCGAAGTCCTCCTGCTGCTCGGCGAGCACGACCCGGACCATCATCACGAGCGCCTGACCATCCCGATCGTTGAATCGGGTGTACTTGCGCAGGGCATCGTCCAGATAGGTCGCCACGTCGGCGTCGTAGTCCGCGAGCCCTGCGGCGAGGGCTTGCCCGATGCGCACCCAGGGCTCAACCCGCGGCAGACCGTACGCTCGCCCGAGACGAAGCGCCGAGCCGAAGCTCCGCATGGCTTCGTCGTACTCCAGCAGATAGACGTGACGGAACCCGATCTCCGCGTGGAGCAGCGCTTCGACGATGTAGTTGTTGGGTGCGGCGTACTCGACAATGGCTCGCCGATACAGCGCGATGGCCGTGCGCTGATCCGCCTCGGCACGCGCAACCCGTGCCCGGCGGTCCAGCATGGCGATCGCCACCCACGGGTTGGCATCGGGTGTGAGCCGGTCGATCTCCGCCTGTGCAACGGCCCGCGCCTGCTCCATCTCACCGGCGGCCAAGTGCAAGACGATGGAGTCGAATGCCACCCGCCGAAGCACGAGTACCGAGAACTCCGGATCGTGCTCGTCCACGGAGCCTCGTGCCTCCGCCAGCGCCTCCAGCGCTTCGTCGACGCGCCCTGCGGCTCCGAGCGCGCCGATCAGGCCGACCTGGGCATTGGCCCGGCCGCGGTGGTCACCGACCCGCTCGAACATCGCACGGGCCGCCAGGTGCAGCACCACCGCCTCCTCGCCGCGGTGTGCTTCCTCGAGATGGCGACGCTGTCGCTCCCTGATGCGAAGTGAGGGCACGGAGAACGTCGTGTTCGTCCAATCGAGGTCGCCACCCGGCTCGAGCGCGCCGCCGAGCAGCAGCATCACCCACGCCCGGTCGGTGCTCCATCCTTCGGTTGTCAGGAGGATGCGACGGGCGAGATCCTCGGCCACCGAGTACAGGTCGGCGCGGAACCAGAACCAACGCAACTGCGCAAACAACGCTGCAGCTCGATCGGGAGTCTCGTCGATCATCCAGTTGAACGCTGCGAGGACATCAGGCAAACGAACCTCGAGCCGGCGAACCCACTCGTTCTCCGGCATCCCGTCCATGGCGCCGAACTCATACGGAGTCGTTCCGCTCCACCCTTCCACTACCCCGGCGTGTCGCGAAGCCAACTCGGCGAACCCGACTGGACCCAGCGACTCTCGGCATCGGGTCCGCACAACACTGAGCAGCGTGTAGGCCGAGCCGGCGCCGTGAACCGACGTCGTGACCAGCGAGGAAGCGACCAGCTCGCCGAGCAAACTCCTCGCCTCTGGCTCGGACACATCCGCACCGGAAACGGCAACGGCGTCGTCGACCGTCCACGGCGATCGGAAGAACGAGAGTGCATCGAGCAGCATTCGGGCACGGGGCGTCAACGCATCGAACGAACCATCGAGTGCAGCAACGAGGCTGCGATGACGCTGGGGCACCGTCGTGTCGGTCGTCACCAAACCGTCGAGCCGCTCGCGGAACTCGTCGGCGAGCGACTCGAGTGACACGCCGGCACGAAGCGCCGCGAGCTCGATCGCCAATGGGACGCCGTCGAGCTGCCGGACCACGGACTCGATGAGCGGGCCCGATGCCGCATCGAGATGGATCGACGGGTCGCGAGCGGTGGCCCGGTCCACGAAGAGCTCGACGGCCGCCGACGTTCCACCGCCGTCGACACCGAGCGGACCGAGCGCGAACACCGTTTCTCCCGCCATGCTGAGGGGTACGCGGCTGGCTGCAAGGACCGTGACACCAGGACACTCACCCAGGATGATCTGAACGAGGTCGGCCGTCTCAGTCGAGCCCTCGGCGCCATCGACCACCAGCAGCAACTCTCGTCCCCGGAGGAGGTCGACGAGCCGGTCGATCGCAAGCGTCCCGGAGGAGTCGACACCGAGGAGGCCGGCGATCACATTGAATGCGGAGCCGCCGGGATCACCCTTGTCGAACCGAATCGAACCGACACCGTCGATGTAGTCGTTCGTGAGCTGTTGCGCGACATGGAAGGCGAGCCGGCTCTTGCCGATCCCTCCGATTCCGGTGATCGTCACGAGCCGGGAGCTGCGTACGAGGCGGCGGACCTGCTCTGTCTCGTCCTCCCGGCCGACGAAGCTCGTCCATGGCGCGGGTGTCCGCAGCCACCTGAGCGAACCGGTGGCGACCGACTCGGTGCGCAGTCCGCGATCATGCAGCAGGATCGACTCCTCGAGCCGCCGCAGCGCAGGGCCCGGTTCCAAACCGAGGTCCTCGGACAACCGGTATCGAGCTCGCTGGAATGCCGCCAGTGCTTCGTTCTGGCGGCCCGATCCGTACAACGACTCCATCAGCAATCCCCAGAAACCCTCGTTGTACGGGTGCTCCTCAGTGAGTTGGGTCAACTCGGCGATGAGGCCCCGACGCCGGCCGATTTGGAGATCCGCCCGGATCCGATCTTCCAGCGCAGTGAGCCGCAGCTGCTCGAGACGCGCCACCTCAGGAGCGAGGAACACGTTGTCCTCGAGACCGGTGTACGCCGATCCAGTCCACAGCGAGAGTGCCTGGTCGAGCAGCGTCGAGACCTCGCCCGGCGGCAGCCCCTCAGCTCTTGCCACGAGCTCTTCGAAGCGGTGGGCATCAACCTGCTCGGGCTCGAGGTCCAGTCGGTAGGCGGAGCTCACGGTGGCGACGCGGTCGCCGTCTTTGCCGATCGCTGTGCGGAGTCGGGACATGGCCGTGTGGAGGGCACCGGTGGGGTTCTGTGGCAGGTCGTCACCCCAGAGGGCCTCGATCAAGACGTCCGCCGCGACGAGTCGGCCAAACCGGCTCGACAGCATGCCGATGAGTTCGAGCTCGCGTTTGCGAAGACGGATCGGGTCTCCCCCGTCCGCGATGACCGCGACATCCCCCAGTACTCGAACCTCGAACACTCGCCTCACCTGCGTCGTCGACACCCAACGTAGTCGTGCGGGTGCTCCCCCTCAGACGGTCAGCACGACCTTGCCCCGGGCCCTCCTCCCGGTGAGCGCCCCGTATGCCGCCTCGTAGTCTGCGAGTGGGTACACATCGGTGACTCGGGGATGGAGCCGCTCCTCGGCAACCATGCCGAACAGCTCAGCGAAGTTCTCTGCGGAAGCTGCAGGATCCTTGCCGACCCAGCTTCCCCAGAAGACCCCGACGACCGAAACGCCCTTCAGAAGTGCGAGGTTCAGCGGAATCGAAGGAATCGTGCCCGACGCAAACCCGATCACGAGGAACCGGCCGTTCCACGCCATCGAGCGCAGGGCAGCCTCGGAGTAGTCGCCGCCCACCGGGTCGTAGACGACATCGACCCCGCGCCCGTCGGTGAGCTCCTTGATGCCGCTGCGGAGGTCGCCGTCGACGTAGTTGATCGTGTGGTCGGCGCCCATGTCGGTCGCAAAGGCGAGTTTCTCCTCCGTCGATGCAGCGGCGATGACCGTTGCGCCCATCGCCTTCCCTAGCTCGACGGCGGACGCACCGACGCCTCCGGCCGCGCCGAGGACGAGCAACGTCTCGCCCGCCTGGAGGTTCGCCCGCTGTTTGAGCGCGTAGTACGACGTGCCGTACGTGAGACCGAATGCGGCCGCCTCGACATAGGTGAGGTGCTCCGGCATCGGCATGAGCGTCGTCGCCGGCACCGCCCACTTCTCGGCGAAGGCCCCATGGATTCCGACGGAGAGCACGCGCGAACCGACGGTGACGTCGGCAACTCCCTCGCCGACGGCAGACACGATTCCGGCCGCCTCACCGCCGGGAGTGAACGGAAGCTCGGGCTGGAATTGGTACTTGCCCTGGATGATGAGGGTGTCGGGGAAGTTCAACGCGGCCGCATGGACGTCGATCACGACCTCCCCGGGACCGGCAATCGGATCCGGAACGTCCTGAAGCTCCAGTCGGTCGGCCGGGCCGAGTTCGACACACGTCACGGCCTTCATTGGTTCATCCCTCTCCCGCGTGCGCCGCCACGCTAGTTGGCTGTGCAGGACCGGGCCGGAACGCCTGGTCTCGAGCCTACGAATCGCTCGCCGGTTCCGGGACCGTCACGACCGACTTCACGACCATGCAGATACGCATCGCCGGTGAGGTCACCGGCTGAGAATGCCCGAGTAGTGCCCCCAGGTAGGATCGTGGCGCCATACCAAGGAGCTCGATGGCGCATCCTGAGTCGTTCGATCACATGCTGGCCGCATGGAACGAGAGCAATCCTGCGAGGGTGCGGAGCCATCTCGAGAAGGCGTTGACCGCCGACGTCCAGTTCATCGATCCAAGCGTTGAGACCAACGGCATCGACGAGTTCGAGGCGAACGTCCATGACGTGCAGGCACGGATCCCGGGGGCCCAATACTCACGGACGAGCGGGATCGACGGCCATCACCGCCTCTACCGCTACTCCTGGGAGATCAGCCGGGGCGGTGAGGTCGTCCTGACTGGTTTCGACGTCGCGGAACTGGACGAGGACGGGAAAGTGGCCCGGGTCCTCGGGTTCTTCGGCCCGTTGCCCGGCGACGAGTGATCGTCGTAGTTCTCTGGCCGGGATCTGAGCCTGCACACTCACGAGGCGTGTGCGTAGCCTCCTGGAGAGGCGGAGCGCGGGGTGCGTGATGGCGGAAGGGTCTGGCTTGATCGAGGTCGAGGAGCTGAGCAAGGCCTTTGGAGTAGTCCAGGCGGTCGACGGATTGAGCTTCGAAGTCGCCCCGGGCCGCGTGCTCGGGCTCCTTGGACCGAACGGTGCGGGCAAGAGCACCACCGTCAGGGTACTCAGCACGCTCGAGCAGCCGGACTCCGGCAGCGCTCGAATCGCCGGCTTCGACGTTGTCGCGAACCCTGATGACGCGCGGGCCAGCATTGGGCTCGCCGGTCAATCCACCACCCTCGACCTCAAGCTGACGGGACGGGAGAACCTCAAGCTCTTCGGCTGGCTCTACCACCTCCCGAGGCGCGTCTCGGCTCAACGGAGTGGTGAGCTCATCGAGCGGTTCGACATGGCCGAATTCATCGATCGGCCGGTTGAGACGTTTTCGGGCGGGGAACGGCGGCGCCTCGACCTTGCCGTGTCGATCGTGGCCCAGCCACCGGTCGTGTTTCTCGATGAACCCACGGCCGGACTCGACCCGGCCAGTCGTTTGACCATCTGGAGGGAGATCGAGAGTTTGTTCGAACTGGGAACGGCGGTGCTCCTGACCACACAGAACATGGATGAGGCCGACTATCTGGCTGATGAGATCCTGGTGATCGATACGGGGATCGAGGTTGGCCGCGGATCACCAACCGAGCTCAAGAATGCGCTCAAACGCGACACCCTGGTCGTGACCTTCACGAGCGCAGCGGAGCGCGAGGCGGCGTCGGGGGTGCTCACCGGTGAGGACCTGAGCGCGGCCGGCGACGAGTCGCTCCACATTCGTACCGACACCCGGATGGACGGCTTTGCGGCGTTGGCGGCTCTGGCAGACGCTGGTATCGGGGTTGTCGATTTCGAGGTACACCGGCCGACACTCGACGACGCTTATCTCGCCCTCACTGGCCAGGCCGTCGAACGGCGCGAGGAGTCAGCATGACTTCTCGGACGGGGCCACGCCCGGTGAGTGACATCGCCGCCATGACGTGGCGTGACCTCATGCGAAGCGTACGCCAACCTGAACTCATCACCTTCGGCGCGTCGGCCGGAGTCTTCACGATGCTCCTCTTCTACTACGTCTTCGGGGGCGTCATCGCTGCCGGCGCCGGCGTGGACTATGCGCAGTACCTGGTTCCCGGGATGCTGCTCGTGACGGTGCTCATTGGATCGAGCGTGACCGGGGAGGGCCTGGCCGCCGACCTGAATGATCGGGTCGTCGAGCGTTTCCGGGCCGCACCCATGAGTCGGCTCGCCGTCTTGGCGGGTCGCACGATCGCTGATGGGCTGCGGAATCTCCCTGCCGTGGTCCTCGTTGCTGCGGTGGGCCACCTGCTCGGATTCCGTTTCGCTTCACCGCTGGGCGCGTTCGGCTCCGTGGCCTTGGCGGTTGCCTTGGGCTATGCCATCTCCTGGGTGAACGCACTCGTGGCGACGCTGGTGCGCGATCCTCAGGTCGTTCCGCTGGTCAGGGTCTTCTGGCTGTTCCCGCTCATGTTCGCTGGGAGCGTGTTCACTGCTGTTGAGCAAATGCCCGGTTGGCTGCAGGCGTTTGCGCGGAACCAACCCGTATCGGTCACCGCCGATGCCATCCGAGCGCTCAGCGAAGGCACCGACGCAGGTGACTTGGTACTGCGTACGATTGCGTGGGCCGTGGCGATGACCGTGGCCTTTGCAATTCTGTCAATCCAAGTATTCGAGCGCATGCGGACTCGAGAGGTGTCGTGATGAGAAGTGCTCAGCAGCGCCGGGCCGACACGATCCGCCGGCTCGAAACCGAACCGAACGTCTGGCTCGCAACGGCATCGGCGACGGGGACACCGCACCTCGTTCCCCTGTCCCTCGCCTGGGACGGCGCTCGAGTCCTCGTTGCCACGCCCACCAAGAGCCCGACTGTTCAGAACGCGGTTGCAACCCGTGCGGTCAAAGCCTCGCTCGACAGCGCCGAGGACGTGGTCCTGATCGAGGGCACCGTCGAAGTCCTCGACTACTCCTCCCTCGATCCGGAACTCGCCGACCGGTTCGTGCAGCGGGCCGGCTGGAGCCCGGCCGATCAAGAGGGTGAATGGTCACTGCTGATCGTCTCGCCTCGAACCATCCGCGCCTGGAATAGCGTCACCGAGACCACCGGGCGAACGATCATGCGGCAGGGCAGTTGGGTCGACGCGGCGGATTGACTCCGACGAGCGTCCGTTCTTGTCACACCCGGGTGACACGATGCGCACATGCTCGACCTACGGGATCGAGTCGAAGAATCAGACGGCGCGGGCTTCGACCCGCTGAAGACAATCGAACAGGGCCTCGCCGGTTTGGCGGCGGAGGACCGGGCCGGATGGCCTGGTGTCGCCAGATCAGAGCGAGTGACCCGACTGCTGGCACTCCAGGAGCGGCTCAACGCTGAGGTCCTGCGCCTCGTTGGAGAATGGGACCGCGACCGAGCCTGGGAGCTCGACGGATCGTTGTCCGCCGCATCGTGGTTGGAACACCGGACGCCGCTCGCTGCTGCGGAAGCCCGCAGGACGGTGAAGACAGCCCGCCTGGTGGACCGCCACGATGTAATCCGTGACGCACTGGCCGATCACCAGTTGACAGAGCCCCACGTGACGGCGATGAGCCGAGTCGTGTCGCCGCACCGCGAGCCGCTGCTCGCTGAGCATGTGCACACGCTGGTCGAGCAAGCCAGAACCCTCCCGGTGCGCGAGTTCACCACGGTGATGCGTCGGTGGGCGAGCCTCGCCGACGATCACCTCGCAGCCGACACCCACGAGAAGCAGTGGGAGCGGCGGCACCTCTACGCCGCAGTGACCCTCGGCGGCTGGGTCGAAGGCACATTCCGCCTCGATCCCGTCGGAGGACAGACCTTCCTCAACCGCCTGGATCATCTCGCTCCACCGGACCCTGCGGATGCTCCCGAGGGGCCTCGCACCTTGGCGCAGCGTCGCGCCGACGCCTTGGTCGAGCTGGCAGCAACCGCCGACACCGGGCGTGCGACACCGCCCAACCTCAACTTCGTCATCGACCTGCCTGCGCTGACGGGCGAGCCGGCCGACGTGATCGCCGCACGGTGTGATCTCGAGGGCATCGGACCAGTCACACGCAACGCACTCGAGCAAGCAGCGTGTTGCGCGACGGTCACCCGACACGTGACGAACGGTGAATCGGTCGTGCTGGACGTCGGCCGGGCTGAGCGTGTGGCTACATCGGCGCAGAAGCGAGCCCTCGCGGTACGTGACCGACACTGCCGCTTCCCGTCCTGCGATCGGTTGCCTAGCTGGTGCGATGCGCACCACATCATCTCGTGGCTCGACAACGGCAAGACGGCAGTCGACAACATGGTGCTGCTGTGCCGACGCCACCACACGCTCATCCACCAAACCCGGTGGACCATCACCCGGTCACCGGATGGCACGCTCGAGTTCAACCACCCTGCCCGGGGGCCATGAGCGGCTGGTAGGTCGTCAGCTGGACCCGGAAGTCGGCACCGAACAGCGTCGCCGGGACGTCGACCCCGACTCGGGAGTAGACCTCGGCAGGGATCCCGATGTCCGCGAGCCAGAGCTCACCCACCGCTTCGGTGACCAGGCCGGTCTTTGGGAGCGCAAGGGTCATGGTTCTGGTTGCGCGCACCGAAGCACCCGGCGCCTCTCCGGTGGTCGAGTCGATTCCCGAGGGCACGTCGAGGGCCACCACGGGCGCCCACTGGTCGTTCGTCCACTCGATCAGCTCGCGGCTCGGTCCATGTGGGGCACCGCGGAGGCTGTATCCGATGACGGCGTCCAGGATCAGGCCCGGCTGCAGGCTGGACACGATCTCCACGGCGCCGACTCGACCTGGAGTTCCTCGAAACACCTCGAGCTGTGCCTGCGGCACGTCGCCGAGTCGAGACTCATCGGTGACGACCACCGTGACGTCGGCACCGCGGTTGGCCAGGTGCCGGGCCGCGCAGATGCCGCCACCGCCGTTGCCGCCCGTCCCGGCCAACACAACGATCGGCATGGCTCGCCATTGATCTCCAAGGGTGTCGATGGCAAGGAGCGCCAGATTGCGGCCAGCGTTCTCCATCATCTGAAACAGGTTGGGGCCGGTCTCCTCGATCGCGACCCGGTCCACCTCGCGCATCTGGTCCGTCGTGATCGCCGGTGCGATCTCTCCATCTGCGGTTGTGAACGACGCCGCCCTCACGTGCGCCGACCGCGAGCCGCCCGATACCGAGTGATGGCAGCGTTGGTGGAGCCGTCGTGCTCGAGCGAGGGTGCGCTGTCATCGGTGAGCTCGCCGATGATCCGCGTCGCCAAAGCCTTGCCCAGCTCCACCCCCCACTGATCGAACGAGTTGATCCCCCAGATCACGCCTTGGGTGAACACCTTGTGCTCGTACAGGGCGATCAGCTGCCCGAGGACCGACGGCGTGAGACGTGGCGCCAGGATCAACGACGTTGGGCGGTTGCCGGGGAAGGTGCGATGTGGCACCAGTTCCTCCGCCACACCGGCGGCCGCCACCTCCTCGGAGGTCTTGCCAAACGCAAGCGCTTCCGCTTGGGCAAACAGGTTTCCCATCAACAGGTCGTGTTGGCCGCCGATGTCGTCGTTCGGTTCGAGGAATCCAATGAGGTCGGCCGGCACCACGGTCGTGCCCTGATGGATCAGCTGATAGAACGCGTGCTGCCCGTTTGTCCCCGGCTCACCCCACACGATGGGGCCGGTGTCGAGGTCCACGGATGAACCGTCGTGACGGACCCGCTTGCCGTTCGACTCCATGTCGAGCTGCTGGAGGTAGGCGGCGAACCGGTCGAGGTCCTGGCTGTAGGGAAGCACTGCGTACGTCGGGTAGCCGAGCACGTTGCGGTACCAGATACCGATCAGGCCCAGCAGCGCCGGGACGTTGCGCTCGATCGGCGTGTTCCGGAAGTGCAGGTCGATCGTGCGGAAGCCTGCCAGCAGCTCCCGGAACCGATCCGGCCCGATCGAGATCATCAGGCTCAGGCCGATCGCCGAATCCATCGAGTAGCGGCCACCTACCCAGTCCCAGAAGCCGAACATCGCGTCCGTGTCGATGCCGAATTCCGCCACCGCTTCGGCGTTCGTCGACAGCGCCACGAAGTGTTTCGCAACGGCGCGCTCATCACCGAGAGCATCGATCAGCCACGACCGTGCACTCCGAGCGTTGCTCAGCGTCTCCAACGTGGTGAACGTCTTCGACGCCACGATGAACAGCGTCGATTCGGGATCCACGCGGTCGAGCACGGCCGCCAGATGAGCGGGGTCGATGTTGGACACGAAGTGTGCCTCGATGTCGGGATGCGCATACGATCGCAACGCCCGGTAGGCCATGGCCGGTCCGAGGTCGGAACCACCGATGCCGATGTTGACGACCGACCGGATGCGCGCACCGGTGTGCCCGACCCAGCTGCCGGTGCGCACCCGCTCCGCAAAGACTGCCATTCGGTCGAGCACGTCGTGAACCGCCGCAATGATGTCGCCATCGAAGTCATCGCCCGGCAACGCCCGCAACGCAGTGTGGAGCACGGCGCGGTCCTCCGTCGTGTTGATGTGCTCCCCGCCGAACATCGCGGCGATGCGCTCGTCGAGTCGGGCAGCGCGGGCCACCGACGCCAACCGATCGATCGTGTCCATGGACACGAGATGTTTCGAGAGGTCCACCGACAGATCGCCGGCTTCGTAGGTCAGCCTCCCGACGCGACCGGGATCATCGGCGAAGGCCGTTCGCAGGTCGATTGGGGCGTCGGCTCCATGTGACTCGAGGGCCTGCCAGGCCGACGATGCCGTGATCGCATCCACCACTGCTCCTCAGGTCGAATACCTCGTCCTGAGGCTAGATGCGCTCGCGGCTAGGCGGTCACATCCGCGTCGGTGTCGGCGTCTGCCGCTGCGATCCGGTCGGTGCGCAGGCTTCCTTTGCTCGCACTGCGCTGCGGCTTCTTCGACCGCTTGCGACCGCGCTTACGCTTGCGGAGTTTCTTTGCCTGGGAGACGCCACTGCGCCGGAAGCCGCCACTCAGGCGACCTTCCTCGACGCGACCAACGTTCGGAAGGCGCGAGCCGGATCGACGACTTCGCCGCCGCTGCGAACCCGGACCCGTGGGCTGCTCGGGGCCACGGAACACCTTGCCGATGGCGTAGATGAGCAACACCGCCACCACGACGCCGGTTGCAATGGGGACAAGTGGGTTGTCGAGCACGTTCGCCGTCACCTCGTCGGACGCAACGGGAATCGGACTCTGCGGCTTCGCATCGCCGAGGACGCCGGAGTACGTGCTGGGGATGACCCCACCGGTCCCGGCTTCCTGCCACACACGCGTGCCGGAGCAACGATCGGAGATGTACGGAGGTGAGGGCGTCGACGATGCGACGAGGTAGGTGATTCCAGCCTGGAACCTGCGGTCGTCACCGGAGAGCAGCGCCTCGTCGGTGGACTCGCCGGAGACGGTCACCTTCTCCTCGACTTCCTTGCCCTTCCACACCCAGTGCACCTCGAACTCGGCGGTCCGGTCGTCGTTCGACACGGATTCGACGGTTCCGACGAAGACCACCCCGGCGCGGCGCAGACCATCCTCGGTCGACGGCACCGTGCAGGCGGCGCCGGCGGCGCCGGGAACGCTCAGGATCGTGAGGCCGACCATCGCGGCAACGATCAACAACTTACGCATGAGGTAGCTGTCGGCTGGGTCTGGGGTGAAGTTGAGGGAGAAGTGGGGTGGAGGCCGCAGCGATCAGCCGGCTGCCAACGCCACGCAGGTGCGATCGGCTCGTTGCGCCAGTGAGCGCCACAGGGCGGCCGATCCGGGATGCCGATCGGCCATTCCCGCCCACCGCCCACCGGCGATCCAATAGAGCGCGGACAGGTCGGTGCGGTGGTCCCGGTCGGCGATCGCAGCCTCGACGTCGGTGCCGCCGGTCATCGATCGCAGCGTGGCATCGAGGAGAACGGTTCCGCTCCAGAGCGACCGAAGCGCCGGCCCATCGGTCGTATGCGGGGCAACGGGCCCGTAGGCATCCTCTCCGGGAGCGGACGCACCGTCGAGGTCCGGTGCCACACGGAGGTGATCGGCGATCTCGAGCAGTGAGTTGCGTGCCGCATGGGCCACCGCACGGAGATCGGTATAGCAGCGCCCGACCGTGTCGAGCCAGGGCACGGCCCAATGCACGATCCGATCTCCGGCGAGAAACCGGCGATCCTCGTACGCCTGGGTTGCGAGGTGCGGCTCGTCACGCTCCCAGGCCTCGCTCTCGGCGTGGGCCAAGGCCGCCGCAAAGAGGGCGAGGCTGGGCAAGCGGTGATCGGGGAGTCGATGCGACCAACGGGCCGCGCGACGCTCGAGATCGGAGCTGGGGTCGTGGAAACGAATGACCTCGGACTCGCCGGCAACGACGTCACCCCACTCGGAGGGGACCGCATCCGCGATGGTCAGCCACGACGCGGCCTCATGCGCAGCAGCTGAGGCGGCGTCGGAAAATGATGATTCAGGCCTGGTAGGCATCAGGAGTGGGCTTCACCGGCCGGTCGATCCACATTGGTCGACGAAGGTTACCGGGTCCCGGACCCGGCTTCGTCAGGGCAAGCCACTCCTGATAGACCTCGTGCGCACGGTTGGTGTCAACGAAGACATCCCCGTACCGGTCGCCCGGCTCGGCAGCCGAGAGCCGCACCCGTTGATGCCAGGCGTGCATCCCGCTGATGGGATCCGGATGTACCGGGAACGCAAGATTCTGATTCACTCCGGCGTCCTGCCACCAGATCCGCTCACTGTCGGGATCATCCGAGCGGAACGGAGCGATGCCCTTCTTCTGCCGCAGCATCCAACCACCATCACGGCGCGCAATGTCGACGAGTGCCGACGACCAACGTTCGTTACCCGCGTCGTCGGCGAGGCGCCACCGGCCGAGGTGATGCGAAGCCGCGACGACACCCGGGCGGATGCCCTCGGTGCGCCACACCCGCATGACGAAGTACCCGATGTCGGTGTTGATCCGGATCATCTCGCCCGTGGCGAAGTCGAGGGCGTCGGCGTCGGCGGGATTCATCCAGAGCGGATGGCCGTGGCTGATCTCGTACAGGTACTTGGCGTTGCCGGACCGGGTGTGGATGAGCGTCGGGAGCCGGAAGATCGGCAACAGGACCCGTTCGTTGCCGGCCAGGTCGAGGTCGCGCCAGTAGACGTGCGTCTTGAGGTAGGTCGGAATCGCTTCCTCGTGCCACCCCCACTCGTCCATCGTTTGCGAGTACCACTCGAGCTTGCGGCTCGGCGAGTTGAAGCCGGTCTTCCGATCACCCTCAACGGTCACCCCTGGAGCGTCGGCGGCCGCCGGGCGCTCGTGGACCTTGTAGATGTCCTTCTCCACTTCGACGGCGCCGTACTTCCGCATGAACTGGAGCGGAGTGATCCCTTCGGCCGCCGCCTTCTCGGGGAGACCGGGCACACTGTTCTCGAACATCCATCCGTAGTACTCGTCGACCGACACCGGCCGATCGGGGTCATTCGGCGACTGGAACCACTCCTTGATCCCGAGCGATCCGTCCGGGTCGATGCGCCAGGACAGGTCGATCCAGAACTCCGTTTCTTCCCACACCTCTCCGGGGTTGGCCTCGTAGGTGCGATCGAACTGCTTGCCATCACGCTCGGCTGCGACCCGCAAGACCGGCTGGCGGAAACCGAGCCAGCGGCCGGCGTGGGTTTCATAGGAATGGGTGTCGTGACGCTCTGAGGCCACCCCCATGGGCAGGACGTAGTCGGCGAACCAGGCCGTTTCGGACCACGTCGGCGTCATCGCCACGTGCAACCCGACCTTCGACTCGTCGGTCAACGCCTCGAGCCACGAGAACCCGTCCGGGTTGGTCCAGATCGGGTTGTAGACGCGGCTGAAGTACACGTCGACCTTGCCGCGGCCCTCCTTCAAGAGATGCGGGAGCAGGATCGAGAGCTCGTGGTGGCTGAACGGGTACTCCTTGGGCCACAGCAGCTCGTTCCATCGGCTGTGCGGCGGCGGCATGTTCCAGTGCGCGGGCTTGAACTTGTCCCACGCACTCGGCGAGGTCCCGCCACGCGTGCCGACGGCGCCCGTGAGCACGTGGAGGAACCACAGGCATCGGGCGACTTGCCAACCACCGAGGTTGCCTGAGCCGGCCGACCGCCACGTGTGCGACGCAAACTGGTGTCCGGCCTCGGCGATGCCTCGCGCCACCGCATCGATCCGCTCGGCATCGACGCCAGACTCCGCTGCGGCGAACTCCACCGTGTAGCCGGCGTAGGTGTCACGGAGGAGTTGGACAAACCGCTCGTACGTCTTCGGCTCGCCCGGGGCCTTCGCCTCGAGCGCGCCCTCCCAGTCGACCCAGCGTTTCATGAACGTGTGGTCGACCGCATCCCACTCGAGCAGGAGATTGGCGATGGCGAGGAGGATCGAAGCCTCAGTCCCCGGCCACGGCGACAGCCAGTAGTCCGACATCGACGCCGTGTTCGAGAGCCTCGGATCGATGGTGGCGAGTTTCGCTCCGGACTGCTTCCCCTCCATGATCCGCTGGGCGTGGGGGTTGAAGTAGTGGCCGGTCTCGAGGTGCGATGACAGCAGGAGGATGAACCGGGCGTTGGCGAAGTCGGCTGACGGTCGATCGTGACCCATCCACATGGCATAGCCGGTGCGGGCTCCCGACGAGCAGATGTTCGTGTGGCTGTTGTGCCCGTCGACGCCCCAGGCCTTGAGCGTGCGATCCATGAACCCGTCTTCGCCGGGCCGCCCGACGTGATACATGATCTCGTCCTGACGTCCCTCCTGGATGGCGGTGCGCATCCGACCGGCGATGTCCTGGAGCGCCTCCTCCCAGCTGACCTGCTCCCACTGGCCCGAACCCCGCTCGCCGACGCGACGCATCGGGTGGAGGATCCGCTCCGGGTCGTACATCTGGTTGATCGTCGCGGGACCCTTGGCACAGTTGCGGCCGCGACTTCCTGGATGCGCGGGATTACCTTCGAACTTGCGAACGTCACCCGTCTCCTTGTCGACGTACGCGAGCAGCCCGCACGCGGACTCGCAGTTGAAACACGTCGTCGGCACGAGTCGGTACTCGTGGGTCACCCGATTCGGCCAGGCCCGTGCGTCGTACTCGACCCAGTCGTCCCACCGGTCCGGCGGTGGGAAGTTGGTCAGCTCGCTCCCCGGGAGGAGACGGGGGATACGATCGTCCCGCTGCGTCGTCATGGTGTCGTCATCCTCCTCAGGAAAGCGGAACGCTCTGGCCGGCCTTCACGAACGCATCGTCGGCGAACCAGATCCCGGCACACGCAGCGAGGCCCCCGATGGCACCCGTCCACAGACCGGCGCCGGAGAGGAACACCAGGCCGAGCACGACGGGAACAACGACGCCGACGAGCTGGCCACCGATCCACCATTCACGGGCGTACGCGCCGTGCGTCATGTGGTGCATCGCCTCCGTGATATTGCGGGTCGGGTGCTTTGACATCAGCTCGACGAGCGCGATCAGGCCGAGTGCGGCAGCACCGACGACCATCGACCCGGCGTACCAGCGTTCGGTGCCGGCGCTGAGATCGAAGACCAAACCGAAAACGAGCCCGGCCCCGCCGCCGGCGGCCAACGCACCGGCGAGCATGTGCCACAGCAGCATCGGGCTCTGCCAGAGGTCACGCGCCTCGGCCTGGCCGAAGAGCAGCGCGGTGTATCCCGCAACGCCGAGCCCGATGACGGCGGCGATCGCAGCCAGCACCGTGATCGCATCGTCACCGCCCACATCGAAGACGCCGAGTAAGAACCACAGCGCAACGACTCCGGCAAACGCACTCAGGATCCACGCGCCGCGAACCAGCCACGAACCGGGATTGCCCTTGGTGAGCAGGTAGTAGAACCGGTCGGGGCGCTTCAAGTCCCACACCAGCAGGGCTCCGGTGAGCGCGAGGAACAAGCCGGCGAACAGCGGCACGCCCCACAGAGCCCAGGCGGAGTCAGCGCCGGAGAAGTCTCGTTCATTGCTACCGAAGATCAACGCCAGCGCGAGTGGAATCACCAACCCTGCGGCAATGCCCTTGGTGAGGAAGTAGCTCGAAACTCTCCAACCCCACGGCATCGGGTGGTCGGTGTTGTAGACAACCCGCGGCGCACCCTTGGGGCCGTCGTACTCGACGCGTGGTGGTGCATTCGGCGCCACCTGTGCCGTGTCCGGGGACACCGTCGGCGGCGTCAGATCCACGGACAGCCATGAGCGGGCAGGGTCCTTCCACACGCCACCGTCACCGGGGTCGGCGGCGACGAGTGGATCGATGTTGGCCTCCTCGACCCCGCGGTACCAGAGGTTGGGGCTCGTGCCCTGCTCTGGCGCACGCTGATAGAGCCGCTCGGTCTTCACCATTTGAGCGATCTTCGTCGTCGGGTCGTCCAGGTCACCGGCGATGATCGCTTGTTCGGGGCACACCACCACACATGCCGGTTCGATCCCCACCTCGACTCGATGTACGCAGTAGTTGCACTTCTGAGCGGTGTGCTCGCCCGGGTCGATGTAGAGGGCGTCGTACGGACAGGCCTGCATACACGACTTGCATCCGATGCACCGGTCGGTGTCGAAGTCCACGATGCCGTCGGTGCGCTTGAAGAGGGCCGTGGTCGGGCAGATGTCGACGCACGGCGCGTCACTGCAATGGTTGCAGCGCATCACCGAGAAGAACCGCTTCGTGTCGGGCCACGCACCCTTCTCGACGTACTTCACCCACGTGCGGTTCACGCCGAGCGGCACCTCGTGCTCGGTCTTGCAGGCGACGGTGCACGCGTGACAGCCGATGCACGTGGTCTGGTCGATGACGAAACCGTATCTCAGGGCTCGCTCCTCCCTACGGTCGTCGCTCGCAGTACTGAGTACCGAGTACTGAGTACTGAGACCGGAACGACAACGCTACTTCCTGCACGTACGAACTACCCCTTTTGGACGATGAAGTGGAACTCGTCGTTCTCTTCGAACTGCTCCTTCAGCGCGTGGCCCATGTCCTTGGCCCATGCCGGGATGTCCGACAAGGCGCCACGGTCGGTTGCGATGACCTCGACGGTCTGCCCGGACTCCATGCCCTTGACGGCCTGCGAGACCTTGATCACAGGCATCGGGCACTGGAGGCCTCGAGCATCGACGGTTGCATCTGCCATTTCGGTTCTCTCCCTCTCTCTGGTGCGCTCCTAGATGAACAAGCTGATCGAGGCTTCCTTCATGAGGCTGATGGCTGAGCCGGCGCCGGCCGGTTCGTCGAGGCCGTCGATCATGTCATCACGCGATAACCCCATCAGATCCATCGTCATCTGGCACGGCCAGAGCTTCACTCCCATGTCCTGTGACATCTCGAGCAGCTCCTGAACCGAAGCCACGTTGTGGTCGTCGGCCAGCCCTTTCATCATCTTCGCGCCCATGCCGCCCATGTTCATCGTCGAGAGGCCGAGTTTGCCCGTGGACCCGGGCTTGAAGACCGAGAGCATCTTCTGACGCCAGTCGTCACCCGTGAGACCGGCATCCGGCTTCTTCAGGATCCCGAGGCCCCAGAAAGTGAAGAACACGGTGACATCCATGCCGTAGGCCGCACCGGTCGTCGCCAGGATCATCACCGGCCACGCCTTATCGAGGTCGCCGGAAGCCGCGATGATCACCATCTTCTCGGACGAGTCGGTCATCGGGTCCTCCCTCCCGCTTGCATCGCAGATATATGCATTGGTGTGCATCCTCGCCGGGTTGACCATCATCTGTCAACCAGTTCGCCGTGGTCCGCCCTTGGCCTTGCCGCGGGGGTATGGCATAGTTCAGCCATGTCATCGATCCGCAACGAGCTCTACCAACTCCACGCCAGCGTCTGCAAAGGTCTCGCCGACCCGAAGCGACTGTTGATCCTCAACGCCTTGCGCGATGGCGAGCGCTCTGTGACCGATCTCGTCGATGACCTCGATATCCCGCAGGCCAACGTTTCCCAGCATCTCGCCGTGCTTCGCGATCGCGGGCTGGTGACGGGTCGCCGTGACGGCCAGTGGGTGTACTACTCGCTCACGTCGACCAAGATCGTCGAAGCCATGGATCTGCTCCGCGAGGTCATGAACGAGCAGCTCGGCTCCGCAACGAGCCTCAGCTAGCGAAACGCAGAAACTCCTTGTGGCGGATCGCCGCGCCTCGTTAGAGTTGTATGCGCCTTGACGCATGCGACCTGGGGAGAGAGCCTGTGACTGCCATCACGACCGACGAGTTGGCCCGACGCGTCGACGATCCCGATTCTGCGCCATTCATTCTCGACGTTCGCGCACCCGATCAGTTCGAGCGATGGCAGATCGAGGGGAAGGCCGACATGGCCACCCTCAACATCCCGTACTGGACGGCGATCGTCGACGACGAGGAGACCAGGGAGGTCGTGCCCCACGACCGCGAGGTAGTCGTCGTATGTGCGCACGGCGACTCATCCGACCTCGTCGTCGAGACCTTGGGGCTCGACAACCTGCACAACCTCGCCGGAGGAATGGACGCCTGGGCACGCACCCTGGTCCCGCACGTCCTGTATGACGACGGGACCAAGTTCGTCGTCCAGCTCGATCGAATCGCCAAGGCGTGCCTGTCGTACGCCGTCGGATCTCGCGGATCGTCGATGGCGGTGATCGACCCGGCCGGAGACGCATCAGCGTACGAGCGGATCGCCGCCGACATGGAGTGCGAGATCACCGACGTGTTCGACACTCACCTGCACGCCGACCACCTCTCCCTCGGGGTGCAGATGGCCGCCGAGTTCGGGGCGACCTATCACATCGCACCGGGCGACGCCGAGGGAGCCCACTTCAAGTACGACGCGCTCACCGACGGTGCCGTCTTCCAACTCGGCACGATGCAGATCATCGTTCGGTCGGTGGCAACTCCCGGACACACCCCTGGGTCCACCTCGCTCGAGGTCGACGGCCGCTACCTCATGACGGGTGACGCAGTCTTCGTGTCGGGGGTCGGCAGACCCGACCTCGGTGGCGAGACGGAACCGTGGGCGCGCGATCTGTTCCGCACGATCCACGAGCAGCTGGCACCACTCGACTCGGAGCTCGAGGTCTGCCCGGCCCACTACACGAGCCGCCTCGAGTCGCAGGCCGATGGAACGCTACGGCGCAAGCTCGGTGACCTCCTCGCCAACGATCCGGTCGTGTCGATGGACGACGAGGGCGAGTTCGTTGCGTACGTGGTCTCCCATCTCGGCGAGGCGCCCGGGGTCTACGCCACGATCCGCGAAGTCAACATGGGCTGGCACATCCCGACCCACGACGAAGCCATGGAGCTCGAGGTCGGACGAAACGAGTGTGCGTTGTCCGAATGAGCCAAGCTCATTCGGAGTACCGAGTACCGGGTACTGAGACCGAGACAAGAAGGGGGCGGCCGGATGGCCGCCCCCTTCGGATGTTCACTGCGTCTCGCGCTCAGCGGCCGTAGCGGTTGATTCCGTAGTCCCGGAGGCCGTCAACGGTCTCCGCTCGGAACAGGCTCGACTCGAGCGTTGCCTCGGGCTCGACGTTGCCTCTCACGTAGTTGTCCATCCCCAGATCGACGATCGTGGCACCGACGTTGCCCGCAACGATGTTGTATGCCGTCAGCTCGGCGAGCAGGATCCCCGCGTCGAAGGCCAGGAAGTCGGCGAACGAGTTCAGGACGATCTTGTTGTTCACCGCCTTGAACTGCGCGATCTCCTGCCCATCGACCAACATGCCGAAGACGCCTGAACCGGCGAAATGGTTGCCGGCGACGACCGTGCCGTCATTGCCGAACATGAGCATGCCGGCGAAGAGTTCCTCGCCGCTGATCGAGTTCTTGGCCACCTTGACGTCGAGCAAGGCTGGGAACAGCAACTCGTCGAACGGGCCGTCGAAGATACCCATGCCGATGCCGGCTCCCGGAGCCAGCTGGATGTCGTTGTGGATCACGTAGCCGTGCGATGCCGTCTCCGCACAGAGCGGCCCCTCGGACCCGAAGGTGCAGTTGTCGATGATGACGCCCTCACCAAGCATGCTCTCCATGTGGTTCTTGCGGACGTTGTACGTCGTGCCGTCGTTGTAGGACAGCCTCACGCCACTGGCGATCTCACTGAGGTGGTTCTTCTTGACCGTGACCTTGGAGTCGGTCATCGAGATGACTTCGATCAGGTTCCCGACGCCAGCAGCCTTCACGTCCTTGATCATCACGCTGCCGACGAGGTCGTCGAAGTCCGGGCAGCCGAGCGGCTGCGTGCCGCCGACTCTGAAGGCGCTGAACGCACCGAGCGGATTGAAGATCGACGCCTCGAAGTCCGGGGTCGGTGCCCAGATGCTCACACCCTTGGCCGTCAGACTCCCGTATTCGGTGATACCGCATTGGTCCGTCGGCGCGGCAAGCCGGCTGACGCTTCCGAGGATGAAATTGAAGTCCTGGCCGACGAAGCCGACTTCCTCGCCGAGTTCCTCGTCGAAGAAGATGTCCTCGATGTACGGCTCGGCACATGCTTGCTCCGGGATCACGATCGACAGGTTCTTCACCTTGAGATGTGAACGTGTGAACACCATCCACACGACGAACCCGGTCGCCTCGAACTCGGCTTTGCAGTCCAGGCCTCCGTAGAGCGGTTCGATCCTGGTGTGATCTTGACCTCCGCCGCGGAGGACGCCGTTGAATCCATCGACCTTCAGGAAGTCGACGTGGAACGTGCCCCAGGCCAGCTTGACGACTGCCCCGTCGTGATGCGACGCCTCCTCCAGTGCGCACTTGATGTTCGCCGTGTCGTCAACGCCGTTCGGATAGACCTTCCAGGTGTCGCCGCCGTGCCGGTGCACGTACCGGTGGTCGCACTCCGAGCCGTGCGCCGACGCCGGTGCAGCGGTCAACACCGCCATCAGCATCGCGAGTACGGAAACGATGGCGAGCACAGCCCGCCGGTTGATGATGCCAGAGCGCATCGCCTCCCCTTTCTCCCTCGCACCGGTACTCCCGGTGCCTCAGTGCGGCGACACGGTGCGTCGCCCCTTCCACCCGTCCTATGTCCGGCACCCGGCCGGGAGTGACAGGTGTGATCCGGGCCCTCCCGTCCGAACCTATGCGGTACGACGTAGAGGAGAATTCACAAATGTCGGAAGTCCGACATTCCAGGGCCTGGAAACGTCCGGAGATCGGGCCGTCAGTCGTCGAGCGTTCGGGCGAGGGTCTTCGGTGCGATCACGCGATAACTCTCCTCGACGAGTTCGGCGATCTCATCCCAATCGGTGTCGGTCGTGAGGTGGATCCCGATCCAGCCCTTGCTTCCGACGTACTTCGGGTAGAAGAACGGGTATCCCTCGGCAATGAGCGAATCCTGTTCCCCAGGCTCGGCCTTCATCGTCATGGTGACCCGCAGCTCGCCGGCGTCGTTCTCGCTCGAGCCGCAGGCGGCGAACATCTTGTTTCGAACCCGAAACGTCGGATGCCCCCACGTCTCCTTCTCAACAGCTTCCGGAAACGCCAAACACACGCGCTGCACCGCGGCATAGGTCTCCGGCGGCATCCCGTATGAACTCATGCGGGGAGCCTACGTGCGAACCCCTAGGCTGCGCGCATGCGAACGATCGGCCTTCTCGGTGGCATGAGCTGGGAGTCCTCCGCCGAGTACTACCGGATCATCAACGAGACGGCACGCGACCGCCTGGGTGGTACCCACTCGGCGAAGTCGGTGATGGTGTCCGTCGACTTCCACGAGGTCGAGGAGCTCCAGGCAGCCGGCGATTGGGATGGCGCAACGACATTGATGGTCGAGGCAGCGCGGCGGGTCGAAGCCGGAGGCGCCGACCTCCTCGTGATCTGCACCAACACGATGCATCGGATGGCTGACGAGGTCGGTGCGGCGATCGGTATCCCGCTCATCCACATCGCCGACGCCACCGCCGACGCGGTCCGATCGGCCGGGATCGGGCGTGTGGGGCTCCTGGGCACCCGCTACACGATGGAGCAGGACTTCTACCGGGGCCGGCTCGAGAGCCGCCACGGCCTCGACGTCATCGTGCCCGACGAGCCGGATCGTTCGACGGTGCACGACGTCATCTACGACGAGCTCGTCCAAGGGATCATCACCGTGTCGTCCAGGGACGCCTACGGTCGTGTGATCGATCGGCTCACAGCGGCCGGCGCGAACGGGGTGATCCTCGGATGCACGGAGATCGAGCTGCTGGTCACCGACGATCTGCGCCCCGTTCCGGTGTTCCCGACGACTCGCATACACGCACTCGCGGCGGTCGATGCCGCGCTGGCCTGACTCCCTGGTCGACACGGCGCAACCCAGACCACGTACCATCAGCGCATGCCGCTCTACATGGACGTCCATCCCGGGTTGGGAGACGCAACGCCGGAAGACGTTGCAGCCGCGCATCAGCGCGACCTGGCCATCCAGGACGACTACGGGGTCAAGTTCCTGAGCTACTGGGTTGCGACCGACCGGGGTGGCAAAGCGTTCTGTCTCGTCGAGTCTCCCGATGTCGACTCGCTGAAGGCCTGCCACAAGGCAGCCCACGGTCTCATGCCCCACGACGTCATCGAAGTGCAGCCCTCGATGTTGGATCTCTTCATGGGTGCGACCTCCATGGACGACACCGATCGAGTCATGGTGGAGGGCGTTCCGGACACTGCACTGCGCGCCATCATGTTCACGGACATCGCCGGCTCGACGGCCGTGAGCACGACCCGTGGCGATCGGGCGGCGATGCAACTCCTCCATCGCCACGACACCGTTGTCCGCGATGCCCTCAGCCGGTTCAGCGGGCGTGAGGTCAAGCACACCGGCGATGGCGTCTTCGCCAGCTTCAATTCGGTCGAACGAGCGGTGAAGGCCTCGATGTCGATCCAGGAGGGAACCACCGAGGTCGACGATCCGGATGATCCGAGGCTCGCCGTGAAGATCGGCCTGAGTGTTGGCGAGCCGGTCGAGAACAGCAACGACCTCTTCGGCGCCGCCGTCAACCTCGCCGCCAGGCTCTGTGCGCATGCTGAGGGGGGCGAGATCCTCACCTCGAGCGCGGTGCGCGACCTCACGATCGGCAAGGGCATTTCGTTCGAGGCCCGGGGACAGATCGGATTGAAGGGGTTCCCGGAGCCGGTCTCGCTCTATTCCGTGGCCTGGGAGAGCGCGGCTACCTGATCTCCTCGGCCCACACGGCGCGCAAGATGCGGCGGGCGTGCTCCGGGACGGCGATCACGTCGACTTCGTATCCGGCCTTGCGGGCGTCGTTCACCATGTCCCGCAGCATCACCGCACTGGAGTAGTCGATCCGGCCGAGCCCGCCGAGGTCGATCTCGATGGTGTCGGCCTCGGGATACGCACCCATCAGCTCGTTCATCGCCTCTGCGAGGTCGGGCGCCGAACCGAACCAGAACACACCCTGAGGCCGGATCCGGGCCACACCGCCGCGACGCACCTCCAGTTCGACGGAGACAACCCGTTCACGCCAGAGGTGGATTGCGATCGCCGTCACGATGCCGACGAGCACGGCTTGATCGATCCGTGGCGCCAATACCAATGTTGCACCGAAGGTCACGTAGGCGACCAGCGCCTGCGGCTTCGAGTACTTCCACAACGAGAGCAGCGCCGGCACTCGGATCAGCTTGGCGACCGCCACGATGATGATGGCCGCCAGCACGGCGCGGGGAAGGTCCTCGATGATCCCGGCAAACGGCAGGAACGCAAATACGACGAGTCCCGTGACGGCGCCACTCCATCGTGTCTTGGCGCCGGCGAGGTGATTCACCGACGTCCGCGAGAACGATCCACCAATCGGAAACCCTCCCGAGATGCCGGATGCGAGGTTGGCGGCACCCTGGCTGAGGAACTCGCGATCGGGACTCCATGGTGTCCGCTCCCGCGCCGCGTACGCCCGGGCGATCGACGCCGGTTCCGCGAATCCGACGAGGGCGATCACCGCACCGGCGACGGCGATGTCGGTGAAGCGGCTCCACGGCAACGCCAGCGAGAACGGCGGGAGACCACCCGGGACCTCGCCGACGATCTGACCTGAGTAGTCGGTGATCATGGACCAGACGAGCGCAGCAGCAACCGCGACGAGCACGCTGGGAAACAGCGGGTGGATCCTGGAGCCGAAGGTCAGGAGCGACGCCGCTAGGAGGGTGATCGCAACCGCGGCGAGCTCCCATTCACTGAAGTTCGTGACACTCCACCAAGCCCGGCGCAGCACCCCGCCATCTGGAGCATCGGCACCGAGCGCCGTCGGCAGCTGCGAGGCGATGATCAGGATCGCCGCGCCGCCGGTGAACCCCTGGATGACCGGCTGTGACATCAAGTACGCCACCGCTCCGGCGCGAAGCGAGCCGACGATCACGCGCACCACCCCGACGATCAACGCCAGCAGGGCAGCGAGCTTCACATACTCCATGGATCCGGGAGTCTCGAGCTGACTCAGGGCCCCGAACGTGAGCAAGGCGGTCATCGCCACCGGTCCGGTCTGCAGATATGGCGACGAAGCGAAGATGGCGGCGACGATCGGCGGGAGAGCGGCGGCGAACAGGCCATACACCGGCGGCAAGCCGGCGAGGTCGGCGTAGGCCAAAGCCTGGGGGATCAAGATCAGCGACACACTGACACCGGCGACGATGTCGCCGGTGACGGGTCGCGGGAAGAAGGCACGCAGACGATCGGTCATCGATGAACCGAGTTGGATGCTCGCATGGCGCCTCCGCAGCGCTGGCCTTCCCGACGCATGGTATATGCAGAATCTCGCACATGGCAGATCAGCGCAGCCGGGACACACGCCTACTCGCTACTCGTTGCTCAGTACTGCGACAATGGGTCCCATGACGCGTCCATCTCCGCTCGGCGCAATCCTCGCTGGAGGACGGTCCACCCGCATGGGCGTCGACAAGGCCCTGGTCGACCTCGCCGGGCGACCAATGATCGAGTACACCGCTGAAGCGCTGGAAGCGGCCGGGTGTCGGGTCGCCGTCATCGGAAGGTCGGATCGACCGGCCGGAATCCACAGTGTCCCCGACTCGCCGGCCGGTCGGCGTGGCCCGGTCGCCGGCCTCTCCACTGCGCTGCGGATCGCCGCCGGCGCGCCAGTGGTGCTCGTCGGCGTCGACCAACCGTTCGTGCGCCCGCAGACGATCCGCCATCTGTTGGCAGTCGCCGACGGAGATGCCGTCGTCCCGATCGACAGCGGCAAACGACAACCGACGTGTGCGGTGTACTGGCCGAACTGTGCAGCCATCGTCGACGACCTCCTCACCGGCGCGGACGATCCACCGCTGCACGCAGTACTCGACCGTGTGCCCCTTCACGAGATCGTGCCGGACACCTGGCGAAGCTGGGGCGAGGATGGGTCGTCCTGGTGGAGCGTCAACACGCCGGACGACCTCGCGGCGGCGACCGCTCGGATGGCGTGAGCCGGCTCGGCGCCGAACGCGTCACAACTACGCTCCGCTCATGAGCGATCAGACTTCACTGCCGACTTCGGATGTCTTCACCGTCGACGTGGCCGACCACGTCGCCACCGTCTGGCTGGACCGTCCCGACAAGATGAACGCGTTCGGACTGGACGCATGGAACGATCTGCCGCCCATCATGGAGGCGCTGAGCGCGGACACCGAGGTGCGGGTGGTGGTCATCGCAGCCAAGGGCAAGGCGTTCACCGTCGGAATCGACCTCATGGCCTTCGGTCCTGCGCTCATGGCCGGTGGCGTCGACCCGGCGAGCGCCCCAACCTCAGAGGTCGGCAGGCGCATGGCCACGTACGAGATGGTCAAGCGGATGCAGCGCACGTTCACGTCCATCGCCGATTGCCCCAAGCCGGTCATCGTCGCGGTCCACGGCTACTGCCTGGGAGCGGGCATCGACCTCATCACTGCGTGCGACATCCGACTCGCCACCTCGGATGCGGTCCTGTCGGTGCGGGAAACGAAGATTGCGATGGTGGCCGACGTCGGAACGATGCAGCGACTGCCGAAGATCGTCGATCCCGGTCGCGTCGCCGAGCTCGTCTACACCGGGGCCGACTTCTCCGGTGACGAGGCCCATGCCATGGGACTTCTCAATCATGTCTATGCCGACCGCGAGGCGCTGCTCGAAGCGGCGACCACCATGGCCCGGCAGATCGCGGCCAACTCTCCGCTCGCCGTCCAGGGAGCCAAGGCCGTGCTCCGGGCAGGCGAGGGCCGCAGCATCGAGGAGTCACTGGACTACGTCGCCGTCTGGAACGCAGCCTTCCTCCACTCGAACGATCTGATGGAAGCGATCGCGGCGTTCGTCGAGAAGCGTGACCCGAAGTTCGGTGGCGACTAGCTGCACAGTCCCCCTTGGGGGGAAGGTACGTTCTCGACGATCCCGGCTGCATGGCACAATGAACGCATGCATTGGCCACCACGTCGCCGCCGCCGCCACCTCTTCGCTGCGCCGTAGTGCGAGCTTGCCTCGAATCGCACCCACTTTGCCCGCTCCGCCACCACAGGAGGCACCTCTCATGAACGACTTCGCCGACCGCTTCACCAAAGTGCTCGCACCGGTCGCCGCCTACGACTCCGACATCCGCATCGTCGCCAGCGATGGCGTCTGGGTCGAAGACGACGCCGGAAACCGCTACCTCGACTTTGCGTGCGGAATCTCGGTCACCAATCTCGGCCACCAACACCCCGGCGTGAAGGCGGCTGTGCTGGAGCAGATCGATCAGCTGTGGCACGCCGGTGGATCGTTCAAGTACGAGAGCAAACTGCGTGCTGCCGAGGCACTCGCCGAGGTCACCCCCGACGGCATCGATCAGTTCCTCTTCATGAACTCAGGAGCTGAATCGGTCGAGGCCGCGGTCAAGCTCGCACGCAAGACGAGCGGGCGCCAGGGCGTCATCGTCTTCCGCGGCGGCTTCCACGGCCGCACCATGGGTTCGGTCACCTACACGACGTCGAAGGCCAAGTACCGCCAGGGCTACCACCCGCTCGTGCCGTCGGTCTTCGTGACGCCATTCCCGCACCCCTACGCATGGCAGATGGACCAGAAGGAAGCCGACGAGCGAGCCATCGACGAGCTCCGTCGCATGTTCCGCCATGAGGTGCTTCCCAGCGAGGTTGCGGCCTTCCTCGTGGAGCCCGTCCAGGGCGAGGGCGGTTACTACCCGGCCAGCCCGGCGTTCCTCGCCGAGCTCCGGCGGATGGCAGACGAGTCGGGGATCCTGTTGATTCTGGACGAGGTCCAGACGGGCTTCGGGCGCACCGGCGACTGGTTCGCAGCCGACGTGCTCGGTGTTCGGCCCGACATCCTGGTTCTCGGCAAGGCGATCGCCAACGGCTTCCCGTTGTCCGCGGTTGGCGCGTCAGCGGAGATCTACGACGAGTGGCCGCCGGGAAGTCATGGCACCACGTTCGGTGGAAACCCCGTCTCCTGCGCCGCGGCAACGGCAACCGTCGAGGCACTCCACGAGGTCATCCCAACCGTCGGACCGCTGTCGGCGCACGCCTTCGGACGCTTCAACGAAATGGCCGAACGGTTCGAGACGATCCGCGACGTTCGCGGCCTCGGACTCATGGTCGGCGTGGAGATGGGCTACGAGGACGGAACGCCGAACCCGGACGCGCTCGTCTTCGTCCGACAGTACGCCCAGGATCGTGGCATGTTCATCCTGGCGTGTGGTCCGGACGCCAACGTCATTCGGTTCATCCCACCGCTCGTTGTCACGAAGGATGATCTCGATCACGGAATCGACCTCCTGGAAGAGGCGGTTGCGGCGTACGAAGCGCAGTGAAGGCGGCTAGGAGGCCTGCTGATACTCGTCGGTGAAGACACCGCGCATCCGCGGATAGTGCACCGGACGATGCTCGAAGCAGAACTCTGAACGGTTGTAACGCGACACGAGGGTCGTGCATGCGTCATCGGAGCAGACCCGACCTTCGGCATACGTCTTTGGCTTGCGCCGACGGTTGCCCGGTCGAGCTCCCTGGAGTACCACGTTGGTCATTGGGACGTCACCTCGTCACTTTGTCTGCGGGGTACCGCAGATCTCCTTGCCCGGTCTACGGACTCGACGGTGAAGTCGGATGACAGGTTCGTCAGGCGACGGTCTCTTTGGACCGTTCCCGTCGCTCGGGTCGACCTTCGCCCGGCGTGACCACGGCGGCGAAACCGGCGGCCAAAGCGACGATCAGGACCCAATCGCCGAGGCGAGAGAAGAGCGTGGGACCAACGTTCCGGAACGCGACGTCGGCCTTGAGGATCTCCGTCGTGAGCAGGCCTGAACGTGCCACGACGCTGCCGTTCGCCCTGATGAACGCCGACTTTCCGGTGATCGCTGCATGCACGACGTCCTGACCGATGGCAGCGGCGTTCACCCTCGTGATGTCGATGAACTGATCGGAAGCGACCGCCTCTCCCCATGTGCTGTTGTTCGTCGTGATGACCATCAGATCGGCTCCGGCCTGCACTTCTGATCGAACGAGCCGGGAGAACGCTCCTTCGAACGAGATGACGGTGCCGAGATTCCCTGCAGGCGTCCGGAACACCACCGGTCCGTCGCCCCGCACCATGTCGCGAGGTACGCGGTCGAGCTGGGGCACGAAATCCAGGAGGTCCCGCAGGGGGACGAACTCGCCGAACGGTACGGGATGCCGCTTGGCGTACTCACCGATCTTCCGGCCGGACGGGTCGTAGACCATGTTGACGTTCAGAAACTCGGTCGGGCTCACGGACCGGGTACCGCTGATGATGAGATAGGCACGAAGCCGGATCGCCTCGGCGGCGATTGCCTCCTCGACCTCGGGGTTGGTGAAGGGGTCATACGGTGTACCCGTTGCGTTCTCGGGCCACACAACGAGATCGACCTCGTCCGGATTGAGGGTCCGGGTCAACGCGAGATGAGACTCGTAGATCCGGCGGTTCTCGTTCTGACAGTGCGTCTGCGGACAGGGCGAGTTGCCCTGGATGATCGCCGTCGTCGCCACCTGCCCGTCGGCGCGCGGAGCGAACAACGAACCGGCGAGAGCCAGGAGGAGCATCACGACGAGCGGATCGACCAGCAGCCGCCACTGCGCCCGATCCTCGAGCACGAGCACGATGCCGGCAGCGACGGCAACTCCGAGAATCGACCAGCCGGAGGGACCGATCCACTGGGTTGCGCCGAGGAACCCGGGCGTGCCTCCAACGGCGTAGCCAGTGACACCCCACGGAAAGCCGCCCCAAGGGAAGGTGGTCCGGATCAGCTCCCACATGCCCCAACCACCAACGGCGATCAGCCACCACCTCGTCGGCGGCCACAAGCGGAAACTCCAGATCAGGAGGGCGTAAGCGGCAGCGGTCGAGGCCAGCCAGATCGTGAGTGGGATCCAGGCCACCATGCCGACGACGCGCACGTAGTTGAGCAGGACCCCGAAGAACACGACGCCGTAGAGGAAACCGATGCCGACGGCCGCCCAACCCCGTTCGACGGTGCGGATCGCAATGAAGAGCGGAACCGGTGCGACCAGCGCCAACACGCCGAGATCGAGCGGCGGATAGGCGGCCCACATCAGCAATGCGCTGACCACCGCAGCGACGTAGGGGCGGAATTGCATGCGGGGAGGATACCGATGGCAAGGGCCTACGGCCGTTGCCTACTTGGTACCTGGACTCGCGGCGGCACGCCGCTCGTAGACTTCCGCCGATGGACGACCTCGAACTCGCGATCAGCGCGGCGCAAGCGGGTGCCGCAATCGTGCGCGGGTACTTCGGTGAGAGCCTGGGCTCGCAATCCAAGGGTCGGAACAATCCGGTGACGATTGCGGACGAGGAGTCCGAGGCGGCCATTCTCGAGCTGCTTGGTCGTGAGCGGCCGAGCGACACACTGTTTGCCGAGGAGTCTGGTGTCGCCGGGGACGGTGACGGAGGGCGCCGCTGGATCGTCGATCCGCTCGATGGAACGGTGAACTTCGTCCACGGGATCCCGGAGGTCTCCGTGTCGATTGCGCTCTACGAGGAGGATGCCCCGGTCGTCGGCGTCGTGGTGGACGTGCTGCGCAACGACGTGTTCAGTGCGATGAGCGGCCGTGGCGCCCATCTCAACGGTGACCCGATCCGCGTGTCGAAGACGAGCGGAGTGAATGAATCGGTGATCAGCACCGGTTTCCCCTACGACCACCATGAGTACCCGGAGGCATACACGGCAACCGTTGCCGGGATGCTGGCGCACGTCAACGGCATCCGCCGGTGCGGTTCCGCAGCGCTCGATCTCGCCTGGGTCGCGGCCGGCCGATACGAGGCCCACTGGGAGTACTTCCTCGCTCCATGGGACATCGCCGCAGGGACGCTGCTCGTCCGCGAGGCCGGCGGGCGCGTCACCGACTCCCGCGGCCGTGACCTCGTGCCCGAGGATCCGATGATCCTCGCCAGCAACGGCCTCCTCCACGACACCTACCTGGCCATCATCGGCGAAACCCTGCCACCCCACGTGGCGGCTGCGGAGCGGCCGACGTGACCCGCCGGCGCCTCCTCGTCGCCGATCGGGTCCGTGCCACCGGAGGCCCCGCAGATTCCAACGCCGTCTTGGTCGAAGGCGGAAAGGTCGTGGCCGTCGGATCGGCGGCGACCCTCCGCGCTCCCGGGGTGCACGAGCAGAGCTTTGTGGGGGCAACGATTCTTCCGGGGCTGCGCGACGCCCATCTGCATCCGGTTCCCTATGCGGCGTTGCTCACGGGTGTCTCGCTCAAGACCGCGACTGATCTGGCCGATCTCGCCGACCGGCTCCGAGGCGCCGCAGCGAAGCGGCCGGGCGCCATCGTGGCACTGCGCATGGACGATGAGACCCTTGCCGGGCGCCGTCTGCCGACCCGTGCCGACCTGGACGACGCAGTTGCGGATCGCCCGGTCCTCGTGCACCGCTATTGCGGGCACGTTGCGGTGGCGAACTCAGCTGCGCTCGCGCAGGCCGGAGTGACATCAGCCACTCCGGATCCGCCGGGTGGCGTGATCGACCGGAACGAGGCCGGAGAACCAACCGGCGTCTTGCGCGAAACGGCCATCGAGATCGTGTCGAAAGCGCTGGCCGGCACGGCCCCGGTGATGCAAGACGACCTGCTTCGTGCCTTGACCGCACTCACTTCGTTGGGGATCACGAGCATCGGCGCAATGGTTCGAATCGGCGACGGACCATGGGCCAGCCTGGGCAACGAGGCGGAACTCCTCGCCTCGGTGGCCGATCGGCTCCCGCTACGGGTCCACGGGTTCGTCATCGCCAACTCCGTCGGTGAGTTGGACGAGGGCCGATCTCTCCTCACCGGGCGCTCCTCGCGTTTGCGATGGGCAGGGCTCAAACGTTTTGCCGACGGCAGTCTCGGGGGGCACACAGCGGCCATGATCGACCCGTTCGCAGATGCACCTCACGAGCGCGGAACGATGCGCCTCGACGACATCGATCGGACACTCGCACAGCACTGCTTCGACCTCGGCGGGACGGTTGCCATCCACGCCATCGGGGACCTGGCCTGCCGGCGGGTCATCGATCTGTTCGAGGACCTGGGGGCGGCACCCGGCACGGCCAGGATCGAACATGCATCCGTCATCGACCCGGAGGACGTGCGCCGAATGGCTCGACTCGGAATCGTCGGCTGTGTCCAGCCCGCGTTCCTGGGTTCCGAAGCCGACTGGCTCGAGGACCGTCTGGGGGCCGAGCGGATGCCGATGGCCTACCCCTTCGCGTCGATGGTCCGTGATGGCGTGATGCTGGCGGCCGGCTCCGACTCGCCGGTCGAGCCGCCGGATCCGTGGTCGGGAATGGCGCTCGCCCGGGATCGCAACGGCATCGTCCCGGCAGAGGCGCTCGACGCCGAGGCGGCCCTCGACCTGTTCACGAACGGGGCGGCCGCCGCGCTCGGCGAGTCTCAACCGTTGGCGGCGGGAAGTCAGGCGGATCTGATCGTCGTCGACCGTGATCCCATCACGTCAACGCCCGACGAACTCCGCAGGACGCGAGTGCACCACGTCCTGGTCGGGGGCGAAGACATCCCGATCGATCCGCTGATCGAGAGCTGGGTCGACTGACCGCGGTCAGCCGATGAGCTCCCGCAGGGGGACCATCACGTCACCAACCTCTGCGTGGACGCCGGTGGCCTTCTTGGAGTAGATCAGTGTGTCGTCGGCGAGAACCTCGAACACGCCACCCTTGCTCGGGATGATGGTGAGGTCGTCGATCTTGTGCTCGAAGTTGTCGAGGATGTGTTGAGCCATGCGCACGGCACGGTCGGTATACCCTCAAGCAGCGCAGTATTCGATAGAGAGCTTCATGTGCGCAGCGTAGCTGCGCAGTACTTGGTACCGAGTACTGAGTACCGAGACCGCTCAGCGCTGCGGATAGTCCATCAGTTCGAGGAGCAAATCCGTGCCGGCTGCCGCAAGATCGCTGCGCCCAATCGTGAGATCGACGTAGCAGCCACCCCACGGGAGGTTCCGCATCTCAGCGGGTCGCGCTTCGAGTTCGAAGGACACTCGGACTTCCACGAACTCGCTCGATACGCCTTGCCACTCGAAACACAGATTCGGCTCAGTGAACGAGATTGCGGTGTCCGCCGACCGAGCTGCGGAGACGTTCGAGAGCCAGGCAGCCAGCTCGTGGGCCTCCCAAGTGGTGAGGCAAGGATCACGAAAACGCCACTCCTGCCCCGGCAGGTGGACGTGGCCTTCGACAACCAGCCAGTTCCGATCCCATTCGTCAGAAGCATTCTCGAACTGGTAGCCCACAATCGAAAGCTCGACAGCCTGGTCCGATCGTTCGCGCAACAGCACGATCCGATTGTCGCGCAGACCGCTTCAGACGCGTTTCGCGAGGTAGGGGCGTTCTGGTCTCGGTACTCAGTACTCGGTACTCAGTACTCGAATAGCCAGGCCGGAGGCCTGGCTATTCGTCGGTCACACAGCCTTCGCTCGCCGACTTCACCGTCTTGATGTAGCGGTGCAGGGTGCCACGGGTCGCCTTGAGGGGCGGGGCCGTCCAGGCAGCGCGGCGGCGAGTCAACTCCTCGTCGTCGAGGTCGACCGAAATCGACCGGGTCGTGGCATCGATCGTGATGATGTCGCCGTCCTCGACCAGGGCGATCGGACCGCCCACCTGCGCTTCGGGCGTGACGTGGCCGATGATGAAGCCGTGGGATCCGCCGGAGAACCGGCCGTCGGTGATGAGAGCAACGTCGTTGCCGAGACCCGCTCCGACGATGACCGACGTCGGGGTCAGCATCTCGGGCATCCCTGGGCCTCCCTTGGGCCCCTCGTAGCGGATGACGACCACGTCGCCCGGTCCGATCTCGCCTCGCTCGAGCGCCGGCACCATGTCCTCTTCACGATCGAACGTCTTGGCCGTGCCCGAGAAACGCAGGCCTTCTTTGCCGGTGATCTTGGCCACGGCACCGTCCGGGGCGAGGTTGCCGCGGAGGATCTGGATGTGGCCTGAGTCCTTGATCGGCTGGTCCCATGGCTGCACGATCCGCTGGTCATCGGCGAGTCCCGGCAGGTCGGCGAGGTTCTCTGCGAGCGTCCGACCGGTCACGGTGAGGCAGGAACCGTCGATGGCGTCGTGCTCGAGCAGCAGCTTGAGGACCGCAGGTGTGCCGCCGACCGCGTGCAGGTCTTCCATCACGTACCGGCCGCTCGGCTTGAGGTCGGCGAGGAACGGAACTCGGTCGCTCGTCGCCTGGAAGTCGTCGAGCTGCAGGTCGACATCGGCTGCCCTCGCCATGGCGAGGAGGTGCAGCACGGCGTTCGTCGATCCACCGAGCGCCATCGTGAGCACCATCGCGTTCTCGAACGCGGCCCGGGTCATGATGTCACGTGGCGTGATGTTGTCCTCGAGCAGGCTCCGGATTGCCGCGCCGGCTCGGAAACACTCGTCGAGCTTCGCCGGATCGGTGGCGGGCGTCGACGAGCTGTACGGCAGCGTCATGCCGAGCGCCTCGATGGCCGACGCCATCGTGTTGGCCGTGTACATGCCACCGCAAGCGCCGGCTCCGGGGCAGGCGTTGCGGACGATGTCCAGCCGCTCGTCGTTGCTCAGGCGATCGGCGATCATCTCGCCGTACGACTGGAACGCTGAGACGATGTCGATCGGCGTGCCGTCGGATCGGTGGCCGGCACGAATCGTGCCGCCGTAGATCATCAGCGATGGGACGTTGACCCGTGCCATCCCGATGATCGAGCCCGGCATGTTCTTGTCGCAGCCGGGAATCGAGACGTTGGCGTCGTACCAGTGCGCCCGCATGACGGTTTCGATCGAGTCGGCGATGAGGTCACGCGACTGCAGGGAGAAGCTCATCCCGTCGGTGCCCATCGACATACCGTCGGACACTCCGATCGTGTTGAAGCGCATACCGACCATGTCGGATGCCATCACCCCGTCACGGACTCGTGCGGCGAGATCGTTGAGGTGCATGTTGCACGAGTTGCCCTCGTACCACATCGCAGCGATCCCGACTTGGGCCTTGCCCATGTCGTCCGGGGTGAGCCCGGTGGCGAAGAGCATCGCCTGGGACCCTCCCTGTGATGCCTCTTGCGTGATGCGGCGGCTGGTGCGATTCAGGTCTCCGGTCATGGCGCGCATGGTACCCGCCGCCCCTATGACCGATCCCGAGTATCGATATCTCGGAGTAGAAGTACACTCGCGTGCACCCCCCACTCCTCCTCCCTACGGAGACGTCCGTTTTCTCATGAGCTCAACGACGACACACCCGACCGTGGCGCCATCGCCGCGTCCGCCGCAACGCCGACGCCGGGGGCTGCGGATCATCACGATCCTCCTCGGAATGGCGGTTCTCGGCGTCACTGCCGCCATCGCCTACCTCCTCTGGACCGACTCGAAGATCGAACGGATCCCAGATGCCCAACTGCCGGCGCTCGCAACACCCATCGAGGGTCCTCGCACGTTCCTCGTCGTCGGGTCCGACAGCCGGGAGAACCTGCCCGACGACCTGGATCAGGGCAACTTCGGGACCGCCGGAGGGCGGCGGACCGACGTCATCATGCTCGTGAAGTTCGTGCCTGGAGAAGGTGCCCAGTTGCTGTCCATTCCTCGAGACCTCAAGGTGGAGATCCCGGAGCGCGGTACGAACAAGATCAATGCCGCCTTCGCCTTCGGTGGACCGGACCTCCTGATTCGGACGCTGAAGGACAACCTCGACATCGACATCAACCACTACATCGAGGTGGACTTCGGGGGCTTCGCAGCCATCGTCGATTCGCTGGGCGGGGTCACCATCGACTTTGCGTATGCGGCTCGGGACAGCAAGAGCGGCCTCGATGTCGACGCCGGCACGCAGACCCTCGATGGTGCCCAGGCCCTGGCCTATGCCCGTTCACGGCAATACCAGGAGCTTCGAGATGGGGGCTGGGAGAGCGTCGGTGCTACGGACATCGGTCGAACGCAGCGGCAGCAAGGGCTCTTGCTGGCACTCTTCGATCAGGTGTCGACCAGCTCTGCGTTCGACCTGCCCGGCTTCGCCGGAACGGTTGCCGAGAACATCACCACGGATGCCGGCCTGGACCTCGGTGCGCTCATCGACCTCGGCCGCTCGGCCCTGCAGCTGAGTTCCTCGGATCTCGAAGGACGCACCCTGCCGGTACGGATCACCAACGAAGGCGGCGTCTCGTACGTCGTCCCGGTGGAGCCCGAGGCAAAGGCGACACTGGATGCGTTTCTGAACGGGGAACCGTTCCCGTCGCTGTGACCGCAGTCTTCACCGTGCAGGCAGTGCTCTTCGACAACGACGGAGTACTCAGTGACTCGGTGGCAACCGTCGACTCGTGCTGGCGGCAGTGGGCGGAGATGTACGGACTCGACGGGGATGCCGTTGTCACCGGGATTCACGGCAAGCCCGCTCGGGAGTCGATCGCATCGTTGCTCCCTGATGTCGACACCGAAGCAGCGTTCCAGGTGCTCGAGGACCTCGAGGTTGCCGCCGCGGCCGAGACTCGGCCGATGCCCGGTGCAATCGACCTCTTGATGCACATGCCTCGAGATCGCTGGATCGTCGTGACCTCCGGCACCCCTCGACTCGCGGCGGCCCGGCTCCACCACATCGGTATCGATCCGCCGGCCATGATCACGGCCGATGATGTCCCCCGCGGCAAGCCCGACCCGGCGCCCTACCGCACCGCCGCAGCAGTGCTCGGCTTCGACCCCGCCGACTGCCTCGTCTTCGAGGACACCACCCCTGGCGTCCAATCCGCCCGGTCGGCGGGCGCCACCGCAATCGCAGTCGGCCCCCACGCAGACGGCGTCGAGCACCGAATCGCGGATCTGCGCCACGTGCGAGTGGTGGTGAACGAGAACGGACTCGTCGTCACCGTCGGGTGAGCGGGACTGCCTCCCGTCGGTGTTGATACGGTGTCAGCGTGAAGATCGGCGCCGTCGCTATCGCCCTCGCGGTCGTTGTCGCAGCATGCGCACGCTCCGGTGGGACGTCGGACCCCGGTCTGGTCGCGGTCTGTAGGGATCGAGCGGACGCAGTTGCCGTCAGCCTCCTGTTGGGCAACGGCTGGGTGCGACCACAGATTGAAGACGGGCAGTACATCGTTCCCCTCGACCGCGCTCCCCTGGTGGGACGAGAACCAGTCGAAGACGATGCCGACGCCTCCGCCATCATCGAGCGCCTGAGCGGCGACCGTCCCTACTTCGTCAGGGGCTACGTGCAATGGGTCGTGCTGTACCGCAGCGACCACCGCATGTTGTTGGGCGGCATCGGATCTCGCGGCCACACGACCGCAATCGTTCACGCCGTTGCGTCCGAGGACCAAGGTTGGAAGAGACAGTTTGCTCGCCGCGCAGGTTGCATCACACGGGTGCACGGCTTCGATTCGTGGACGGCGGTCCAATGGCAGCTCGACGAGCGGTCCGAGCCCCGGGCGTCGGATTCCGAGCTCGCCATCCGCATTCTGGAAGGGTGTCCGGGCTCGTTTGACGGGTGGGATGTCGTGCCGATTGTCTTCACCAACGACGAGGTGGTGATGGTGACGGTCATGGCCCAGCCCATGCCGAACAGCGAGCCAGTGGCGTGCAACCTCAATGTGGCGGACTCGTGGCTCGCAGTCACCGCGGACATCGGGGAACCCCTCGGGGATCGAAGCCTCATCGACGGCTCTCGCTTTCCGATGCAGTTTCGAGAATGGCCGCCGCCACCCATTCCGACGGGTGGCGGCCTGTGATCGTCGTCAACGGTCAGGGTTGCCGGTGTGGGCGCCATTCGTAGACGGCGAACTGGTAGCTCAATGACGGCGATGTGTGGCCAGCCATGAAGTCGTCGACGACCCGATCAGAGAACTCGATCCGGAGGATGCGCTCGAGCTCTTGGGTGCTCGATGCCTGCCAGCCTCCAACAACCTCATGGCGTCGTGCTCCCCGATCAGCCCACCACCGGTCAGTATCGCTCGGATCGAGTGGTGGATCGCCATCGTCCTCGGCCTGCAACAGTCGTGCGAAGTCTCCGCCGCTCGAGCTGTTGTCGACTGCCAGAAGGACACCATCCGGCGTCAAGACCCTCGCTACCTCCCGAAGCCCTGGGTCCGCCCAAGGCCCGAAGAAATAGGCAAAGCGGGCGTGAACGATATGGGCAGTGCCATCAGCGACCGGGAGGTGCTCCGCTGATCCCTGCCGGACATCGACGTTCGCGGCCAAGCTGCGGGCCGAAGCCAATGCGAGCAGAGTCGGGTCGGGCTCCACCCCGATGACGCTCTCAGCTTTGCGGGAGTAGATCGGCAGCCAGAATCCGGTGCCGCAGCCCACATCGATCAGGGTTCGGCCATCCCACGGTGCGATCGAATAGAGCGCCTCGTCGAGTCGCCCATCCCGCAACAGGGCTTCGTTCTCGAGCTCATAGGTCGCTGGATCGCTCGTGATGTTCGGAGCGTGGATCCAGTCGTCCAATCCACTCACCTGGGTCCCGAGGTACTCAGTACCCCGTCGGTGGTCACACGTTGAGCGGTTCCACTTCCCACTCGGCGTCGCCGAAGCCGAGGATCGGCCAGAAGACGAAGCTCAGGAACACCATGCCGACACCGAACCCGGTGCTCTTGCCGAAGTTCCGTGCGATCTCGATCGACACAATGAAGATCACGATCAGGTTGACGAGCGGGATGAAGAGCAGGATGACCCACCAGCCCTCTTTGCCGGCCATCTTCACCATCACGTAGTAGTTGTAGATCGGAATGATCGCCGCCCACCCCGGTGCGCCGGCTTTCTCGAAAGCCTTCCAGATCCCTGCGATGACCACCACGAGGATGGCGAGGTAGATGATGACGACGCCTGCCACAGCCCACTCCTTCAGTTCGATCCGCGGCTGAGCCTACCCACAAGGACCTCCGCGCCCCCGGCAATCGATTCTGCGCCACGGGCGACCGCCAAGGCGGCAGCAGTTCCCGGAGGGACCTGCCAACGGACCGGCAAGGCCGGCCCGCATCAGCACTTCTTCTTCGTGCCGCCGCCGGCGCCAATGCGACAGATGTCGTCCGCCGGCCCGCCGTTCAGCGTGTCGAACCCGGCGCCGCCCCACAGCTCGTCCACCCCGGAGTTACCGAACAGCTCGTCGTCCCCGTTCTGGCCAAACAGCCGATCGGGCCCGAGGTCGCCACGCAGTAGATCGACACCGTCGCCGCCACGGATCTCGTCGGCGCCCGAGCCGGCGTAGACCCGGTCACCGCCGCCCTTGGCGATGATGAGATCGTTGCCGGAGCCACCACAAATGAGGTCGGACCCGCCGCGGGCCTTGATGGTGTCGTTGCCGGCGCGCCCGTGGATCACGTCGCGCTGACTCGTGCCGATGAGTGTGTCGTCGCCCCCGGTGCCCTTGATGTTCACCATCACGCCCTTGCAGGTCGTTCCGGGATCCGGGAGTGACGCTTCGATCCGGGTGATATCGGGGGTGGATCCTTCTGGGATCGAATAGAAGGCGGACCCATCGGTCGCCACCGTGATCGCTTCGCCGCCCGAGCCTTGGTAGAGGCAGTCGGTCTCGCGGTGCTCCGCCATGGCATCGAAGATCGACTGGTCGGCGTCCCGCGACCACGTGAACATCTCGTTGTGGTTCTTGGCGACCAGGACCTTCCCATCGGCGCTGAATTCGGCTGCCGTCGGAGGGATCGTGCCACTGTTGTACCGGCCCCGAATCGCGACGATGGGCTTGGCGAGGATCACCTCTCCTTCGACCAGCTCGCTCTGCCGAATCCGGTAGACCCAGCTCGAGTTCGGAATGCCGTCCACCGTCTCGAGGTGCTTCTCGATCAGTACTAGGTCCCCGAGCACGGGATCCACGGCCAGGGCCTCGCCGTTGCGGTTCCAGATTCCTCCGCTGGGGTTCTGATGGGAGAAGTCGAACCGTTCGATCGCCGAGAGCGGAAGGTTGAGGATGCCGCTCGTGACCTTTGGCTCCTTGATGCGATAGATGTAGACGACCTCGCGGACGAAGAGGTTGTTGCCCACATCGGCGACGTAGATGTAGTCAGAGTCGGCGTCCGGGCCCGGTCCGACGGCGATGTCCTCGAAGTCGAAGTTGTCGATGTTGGCCAGGCCGACCTGCATCAGGATGTCGCCGTCCTCATTGATCGCATACAGGTCGTTGCTGTTGCCGGAATCGTTGTGGATCCAGAAGATGCCGGGCTGGGTGCGCGAAGCGGCGATCCCCGACGTCTCGGTGAGCGCCGGGTTCGTGACCTCTCCGGTGACGGTGTAGGCCCCAACGGTCGGACACTCCTGGCCCCCCGCTTGCCCCTGTGCGGCAGTCGCCGGCACGACCGCCGAGATCGCGAGCAGCGCAACGAAGACGCGTCGAGCGATTGCGTGTTGCCTCGGCATTCCATTCCCCCTTGATCAGCGCCGGCCCGGTGAACGCCGCCGCAAGTGTAGGGAAGCCGGTGCGGGAAGTTCTCGGTCGGCCCGACCGAGTAGCGTCACGAGGGAAGGAGGCGGAATGGCGAACTCGTTCCAGGTCACGTTCGACGCAAACGACCCGGCAAAGCTGGCCGACTTCTGGGGCTCGGCGTTGGGCTATGTGATTCAGCCACCACCGGAAGGCTTCGACCACTGGGATGATTGGGCACGCTCCATGGGAATACCCGAGGAGAACTGGAACGATGCCCGCGCCCTGGTCGATCCGGACGGGGTCGGACCGCGGATCTTCTTTCAGCGAGTCCCGGAGGGAAAGACGGCCAAGAACCGCGTCCACATGGACGTGAACGTCGGAGGTGGCCGCGGCACGCCGCGCGAGGAGCGCAAGGCGAACGTGACCGCAGTATCGAAGGAGCTCATCGCGGAGGGAGCGACCGAGGTCGAGATCCATGAGTACCCCGATCGAGACGAGTTCTGGATCGTCATGCTCGATCCCGAGAACAACGAGTTCTGTGTTCAGTGAGTAGCCAGTCGCCAGGAGTGATGCCGCAGGCATCACGTCCGAGTTTGGGCGAGCCCAAACTCGGCGCGAACCCGAGTTGAGGGAGGGACGGATGGATTCGGCGGACATTGCGGCGATCGAGGCGGTTGCTGGGGACTATGTCGAGGGTTGGTATCGCGGCGACGTGGCGCGGATCGATCGTGCACTACACGCAGACCTGGTCAAGCGGATCCTCACGGACCCGGAGGGCTACGGCTCGCTCCGAGAGGTGACGAAGGACCGAATGGTCGAGCTCACGAAGGAGGGCGGGGGCGAGGACCCGAGCGCCGAGTTCGTCGTCACGGTCTACGACGTCTCCGACGAGATCGCAACCGCCCGAGTCGTGTCTCCCGAGTACATCGACCTCCTCCATCTCGTCAAGGGAACCGACGGCTGGCAGATCGTCAACGTGCTATTCCGCTTTCGATCGTGAGTGACGAGGTTCAGCGGGCGCTCGACGCCGCCCACCGTGCAGCGGTTGAGTACCTGACGGGTCTCGGCGACCGGGCGGTTGCTCCGGACGCCCCCGACACCGAGTTGCCCATCGATCGTGTGCTCCCCGAACGGCCCGTCGATCCGGCGACCGTGGTCCACGATCTCGCCGTCGAAGCGGAACCGGGACTCGTCGCCAGCAGCGGGCCGAGGTACTTCGGGTTTGTAACCGGCGGCTCCGTTCCGGCTGCGATGGCGGCCGATTGGATGGCGACTGCCTGGGATCAGAACACGGCGCTGTGGCCGATGTCGCCGGCGGCCATCACTGCACAGAACATCGCCGCGTCGTGGCTGCTGGATCTCCTCGGACTCCCCCCGAACGCCGGCGTGGGTTTCGTCACCGGAGCCCAGATGGCCAACTGGACGTGCCTGGCGGCGGCTCGCCACCGCGTCTTGGCGGACGTCGGCTGGGACGTCGAGGCGCACGGCCTGCTCGGCGCTCCACACGTCACCGTCGTCGTCGGTTCCTCCCGACACAGCACCATCGACCGCGCCCTCCGCTTCCTCGGCTTCGGCGATCAGACGCTGCGCACCGTCGATTCCGACGAACAGGGCCGAATGATCCCCGAGGCGCTCGGTGCGGTGCTCGACGACGTCGACGGCCCGCTGATCGTCTGCGCCCAAGCCGGTGAAGTCAACACGGGCGCCTTTGACCCGTTTGGCCCGATCGTTGACGCAGCGCATGCACGCGGCGGGTGGGTCCACGTCGACGGAGCATTCGGACTGTGGGCGCGAGCCTGCGCCGACCGGCGACATCTCGCCGAAGGCGTCGACCGGGCCGACTCGTGGAGTGTCGACGGACACAAGTGGCTCAACGTCCCCTACGACACCGGGTACGCCATCACCGCAGATCCGGAGGCTCATGCGGCCGCCATGACCCAGCTGGCGCCGTATCTCGTCTCCCAGGACGATGCGAGACGCGACCCGATGAACTGGGGTCCCGATGCGTCACGTCGTGCCCGGGGGGTCCCCACGTATGCAGCGATTCGGTCACTCGGGAGGTCGGGTATCGACGAGATGATCGACCGATGTTGCCGGCTCGCCCGCCGATTCGCCGACCGGCTCGGTGCCGTCGACGACATCGAGATCCTCAACGACGTGGTGCTCAACCAGGTGTTGGTCCGGTTCGTGTCGACCGAGGATTCCGATGCGTACACGTGGATGGTGATCGACCGGGTTCAGCGGGACGGCACCTGCTGGGCCGGCGGGACGACGTTCCGTGGCAAGGCGGCGATGCGGATCTCCGTGTCGAACTGGGCAACCACCGAGCAGGACGTCGACGAGAGCGTCGCGGCGATCCTGCGGTGCCGGACCCCGTAGCCTGTCACCGATGGAGTTCCACAACCAAGACGCCACGGTGTTCGTCCCGGACCAGGTGGGGTTCACCGACGCATTGCGCCGCACGACCCATGTCGGCATCGGCGCCCATCCCGACGACCTGCCGATCATGGCGTATCACGGGATCGCAGAATGCCTCGGGCGGGACGATCAGTGGTTCCTCGGCATCACGGTGACCGACGGCACCGGCGGTCTGCGTTCCGGCCGATACGGCGGGATACCCGACACGGAGATGCGAGCCGTTCGGATCGACGAGGAGCAGCGCGCCGCCGAACTCGGTGGCTACAGCGCTGCCGTCCTCCTGGACTACACATCGGAGCAGGTCCAGACTCCGAGTACGCCGGCCACCACCGAGGACCTGGCCAAGCTCATCGATGCAACCAATCCGGCCGTCGTCTACACCCACAGCCTGGCCGATGCCCACGACACTCACGTTGCAGTGGCCCTCCGCACCATCGAAGCGATCCGCTCTCTCCCGGCCGATCGCACGCCCGATCGCGTCTACGGCTGCGAGGTGTGGCGAGACCTCGATTGGCTCACCGGAACGCAAAAGGTGCTGCTCTCGGACGACATCGGCGAGGAGCACCTCCTCGAGATGCTGGGTATGTACGAGTCGCAGCTCGTGGCAAAGCGATTCGACACTGCGACGATCGGTCGACGCCGTGCGCACGCCACCTTTGGCCACAGCCACCGTATCGACGAGTCTCAAAGCGTCACGTTGGCCATGGATCTGACACCGCTGATTCGCGATCGTGACCTCAGCCCGATCGACGTGGTCACGGACGCCATCGAGAACTTCCGCAGCGACGTCATCATGCGCATCAGCCGGCTGTCGCCGGACTGAGGCACCGAGGGGCAGCGTCGGCTACGTTGCGGACATGGACACGATCATCCCCGGTGTACACCGGATCTCGGCCGGGTACGTGAACGCGTACATCATCGACGGCGACGAAGGCGTGACCCTCGTCGACACGCTCCTCCCCAAGCGAGAGGGCAGCGTCGCCAAGGCCCTTGGTCAGATCGGACGATCACTCTCGGACGTCGCGGCCATCGTGCTGACCCACTCGCATGCCGATCACTCGGGAAGCGCTGCAGCGATCAAGGACGCCTCGGGTGCCGTCGTCTACGTGTCGGCCGGCGACGTCGCGGCCGTCCGCGGCGAGGTGAAGCCGCCACCACCTCCGATCGCCGATCGCTTCCCGTTTCTCAAACCGATCATGCGTCTCCTACCCGGCCCCGCCCCGGTGGTGGTGGAACACGTGATCGGCGAAGGCATCGACGGGCGGCTCCCCGAGGACCTGCAGGTCATCGACACTCCGGGCCATACACCGGGGCACGTGTGTTTCCGGCTCGACCGGGGGGACGGGCTGCTGTTCGTCGGCGACGCAGCAGTTGCGAAGAAGGGCGAGATCACCCGCGGCTGGATGAATCGGATCGAGCCGACGTTCGACGCCAGCCTGCGACACATCGCGGAGTTCGATTTCGAGATGGCGTGCTTCGGGCACTCCGACCCAATCACCTCGGGCGCATCAGCGGCGTTCGCTCGGTTTGCGACAAAGCTCGGCTGACGACGCTCACGTCGCTCCGTCGATGATGCGGCCTTCCATGCCGCCGGCCACCGTGACGACCTGACCCGAGATGTGGCCCGAGAGCTCGTCAGACGAGAGCATCACGACTTGGGCGGCGACGTCCTTGGGACGACCGAGCTTCTTCAGGGACATCGTCGCAGTGATCCGCTCTACCTGCGCATCGTCGAGACCCTTGGCGGCAATCATCGGGGTCACGGTCCACCCGGGAGCGACGACGTTGACCCGCACACCGGGTCCGATCCGCGTCGCCTCGTTCTTCAGCGACAAGAGCAATCCGGTCATGATGGCGCCCTTTGCTGCGGCGTAGTCGGCATGACCGGCCTCGCCGAATGAACCCGCCGTCGATCCGATCATGACCAAGGATCCGGTCTTGGTTGCGGCGACATGGCGGAGGAACGACCGTGCGGTCAGGAACGTTGCCGTTAGGTTGCTGTCGAGCGTCGCTCGCCACCGGTCGAGCGACATCGACCAGACCGGTGCGTCATCCGTGGGCCAGACACCGGCGTTCGCAACGCACACGTCGAGACGGCCGAGCGCATCGATCGCTCGCGGCACCAGCCGGTCGGCGTCTCGCTCATTGCGAAGATCGGCCTCGAGAGCGACGCCGCTCACCTCTTCAGCGAGGGCGACGGCGGCGTCGCGCGAGGATCGGTAGTGCACGGCGACCCGAGCCCCTTCGGCCGCAAACGCTCGAGTGACGGCCGACCCGATGCCTCCTGCCCCACCCGTGACGAGCACACCCTTGCCTGCAAGACCGGTATCCATGACCCTCCTCCGTCGCCCGCCCAGTGTACGGAGCCGGCTCCGGCGGACCGCTCTCCACGGCCGGGTATCGTCCCGGCATGCCCATCATCCCCGACGACGTGGCTGCCATGCTCGATGATCCCGTCTTCGTCCATCTCGCCACGACCAACCCCGATGGCTCGCCGCAGGTATCGATGATCTGGGTGGACCGCGTCGGCGACACGGTTCAGTTCGGGACGGCGGAGGGCCGGGCCAAGCCCCGCAACATGCGCAACGATCCTCGGGTTGCCCTGTCGTTCAGCCCGCCGGACGACCCCTACCGCAACATCACGTTGCAGGGGCGCGTCACCTCGATCGAGCCCAACGGGACCGGCCTCATCGACCGCATGGCCCAGAAGTACCTGGATGAACCCCGCTTTGCCGGGATCCCGCCGGGCCAGGTCCGGCTCGACGTGACGGTCCAGATCGAACGAGTCAGCGGCTAGGCGGGACCAACGGATGGCGGATCTCACGATCGAGTACTGGGCCGACTACCTCTGTCCCTGGTGCTACCTCGCCCAGGACCGCGTCCGCTACCTGAGAGAGCAGCATGGGGCAACGATGGTCTGGCGCCCATTCGAGCTGCATCCCGAGATCCCGCCCGAAGGTGGCCCGGCGCCGAACCTTCGGCGGAGCAGCGGGGCGGCACGGTGGTTGCGAGACGAACTGAAGGCCGCCGGACTCCCCGTCGTTCGACGAGTCACGTGGTCCAACACACGACGAGCGCTCGGTCTGTCGGTGTGGGCGGCAGACCAGCCCAACTGGCCCGACCTTCACGAAGCGCTCTATCACGCCTATTGGGCCGAGGGCGCCGATCTCGGAGAACCGACCGTGCTCCTCCGGATCGCCCGTGAGGTGGGCATCGACAGCGACGGTGCGGCCGCCGCACTCGCCGAAGGCTCCGGACTCCAGGAAGCGACCCATCATCACCAGCGGGCGCTCGATCTCGGGATCGGCAACACTCCCGGATGGCATGTCGGCGACGGCGTCGTCTTCACGGGTGTCCATGAACGATCGGTCTATGACCGCGTCGTCGCTCGCGCCACGAATGCGAGCTGACGGCGCCGCTACCCTGCCGTCCCGTGACCTCCTCCCCACCGTCGACCGAGACGCGAGTCAGCGCGCACGCTGCGATCGTGATCGCGTTGCTTGCGGCGACCTATGTCGCCGTACAGGTCCTGTCGGACGTGTCGAGCATCCGCCTCGTCGAGGTGTTCGGCAAGGCACTCGATGGCGGGACGTTCATCTATCCGATCACCTTCACCCTGCGCGACCTGATCCACAAGGTGGCGGGCAAACGTGTGGCCCGGGCAATCATCGTCGGTGCCGCCGCCGTGAACCTCTTCATGGCTGCCCTCTTCTGGGCCCTGGCCCGGATGCCCGGTATTGCCGACGGAGGTGCTGCGTCCGACCTCTTCGGGGACGTGCTCGCACCTGTGTGGCGCATCGTGTTCGCCTCGATCATCGCCGAGGTCATCTCCGAGCTCATCGACACCGAGATCTACTCGGCGTGGGTGCGGCGCTTCGGCAGTCGAAACCAATGGGGCCGGGTCCTCGCCTCGAACGGCGTTGCCCTGCCGATCGATTCGGTGCTGTTCGCCGTGATCGCGTTCGCCGGTGTCGTGCCCGCCTCGGTGGTGTGGGAGATCATCTGGCTGAACATTGCGTTCAAAGGGGTGGTGACCGTCGCATCGATCCCGTTGATCTACGCCGTTCGACCGCAGCCGATCGTCGAGGACGCCTGACCGTCAGCCGTTCACTGCCGTGGGAAGCGGCTCGATGAACTCCAACTGGGGAACCATCTCGTAGGCGATCGACGACACATCCGCGAGCGGGAGCACGAAGTCGAAGCAGCTCCAGGCCTTCTCCCGGCGGTAGCGCAATGATCCGCCCATCCGGGCTGCGAGCACCGAGGCGACGGAGAGGCCCAGGCCGATCGGGAAACGAGAGTCGTCGTGCTCCGCCTCAGTCACGAACGCATCGAACATCTCGTCTTCGCGTCCGATCGGCAGCCCGCGACCGTTGTCGGCGACCGTCACCTGGATCGACCTTCCGGTCGTGTCGATCTGGATCCGTAGGGTGCTGCCACCGTGGCTCCGGGCATTCCCGAGGAGAATCCGGAGAATCTGGCGGACCCGCACGGGGTCCGCGAGCGCCCAACGCCGAGGACCGTCGTACGAGACTTCGACGGTCTCGTCACCGAGGTAGTTGCGCAGCACCCACTCCGTCTCGTCCGAGAGGTCGATCGGCGCCGGCAGGAGTTCGATCCCACCGTGTTCGAGTCGGGCGGCCACCAGCATGTCGTCCAGCAGGTCGGCGGCCTCGACGGATCGAGTGGCGACTTCATCGACCATCCATCGGAGGTCCTCAGCCCTCGTGTCGTGGGGCTCGTCACGCAACAGCAGGGAATAGCCGACCACCGACGACAACGGTGTCCGCAGCCGATGGGCGACGGACTCCATGAACTGGTCTCGTTCGGCGAGTGCCCGATTCGACTCGCGAACTCTTCGCCAGGCGTACCAGGCAATCCCGAAAGGAAGCAGCATCCACGCCCCGACGATGGCCCATACGTTCGACGGGTTCGCAGAGGGCAGCGCAGCGACCGCCCAGTCGGCGACACCGAGCGCAATCGCGGTGATCGCAGCGGCGAACACCACCGTTGTCACGATGATGGCGTCTCGTCCGCTGTGATGTGCTGATGTCGCTCGGTTCACTATCCGCCCCCACCGACCCGTCGGCACGAACCCGGGGGATTTGAGGAGTCGCCGACCGCCTCGTCGCACGACGCGGCCCGAACCTCAGGGACCTCCGTGTGGTTGACTACTCGTATGCGATTTCGAACCAAGCAGATCCACGCCGGAGTGACGCCAGACCCGACGACCGGCGCGATCCTGACCCCGATCCATCAGTCGACGACGTTCGTGCAGCCGTCGGTCGACGACTACATGGCGACCGGATACTCGTATTCGCGATCCGGGAATCCGACCGTGCGCGCGTTCGAGGAGAAGGTGGCCGTCCTCGAGGGCGGCCATGACGCAGCAGCGTTTGCCACGGGCATGGCTGCGACCAATGCCGTCTTCCTCGCCATGCTGAACGCAGGCGACCACGTTGTCGTGTCCGATGTCGTCTACGGCGGCACGCATCGGCTTGCATCGCAGGTGTACACGAGGTTCGGGATCGAGTTCGAGTTCGTCGACACCTCGAAAGCGGACAACGTCGCTGCGGCCTTGCGTGATTCGACCGCGTTGGTCTTCACCGAGACGCCGGCCAACCCCACCTTGAAGCTGACGGATCTGCGAGCGGTTTCCGACATCGCCCAGGAGGCTGGGGTCCCCCACTGCGTCGACAACACGTTCCTGACGCCGTACTACCAGCGACCGTTCGAGCTCGGTGCGGACCTCATCGTGCACTCGACGACCAAGTACATGGACGGCCACAACGCGACGGTCGGCGGGGCGGTCGTGAGCCGCACGCCCGAGCTCCACGAGCAGATCAAGTTCATCCAGAACTCGACCGGGACCACGATGTCCCCCCAGGTCGCCTGGCTCACCCTGCAGGGTGTCAAGACCCTCACCGAACGGATGGATCGGCAGTCCGACAACGCCATGCGGGTCGCTCGCTTCCTCGAGGGCCACCCAAAGGTCGCCACGGTGGCCTACCCCGGGTTGGAGTCGTTTCCACAGCACGACCTGGCCAAGCAGCAAGCGACCGGGTTCGGAGCCATGGCGTGGTTCGAAGTCAAGGGCGGTCTCGAAGCCGGCAAGGCGATCATGGACAACGTGCGCCTCTGGACGCTCGCCGAGAACCTCGGTTCGGTCGAGTCGCTCATCACGCACCCCGTGACGATGACGCATGCTGCGATCCCGCCGGACGAGCGTGCCCGCATCGGTATCACCGACGGTCTGGTCCGACTCTCGGTCGGGCTCGAGGACGCGGACGACCTCATCGAGGACCTCGCCCAGGCGTTGGACGGGCTTCCTTAGGTTCGTCACCGGATCCCCCGCCCTTGTAGGGCGGGGACAGCCTGCGAAGCAGGCAGGGGAGGGTCTCCACGGCTCGGCTCCGGGGGCTCCCAGCACTCGATGAGTGAGAACCGTGCGCCACCGTGATCGAGTCCAGTGCGGACACCCTCCCCGACCTCGACTTCGTCGAGGCCACCCCTCCCTGAAAGGGAGGGGGATCCTTGCGCGCCCGGCCGGGTCACAGGTCTCAGGTCTCAGGTCTCGGATAGAGACCCGCAGGTCGTACGTTGCGTAGGCCGGGTAACGTGCGCGGTATGGACGTTCAGGTCACCGAAGCTGCGCTGGCGCTCGCCAAGCGGAAGGGCGGCAACATCGCCCTCGACTTCATCCGCCCCGTCGGTTGAGGCAAGCCGGCGGAGGTGTCGGTCGACACCAACACGGCAGGGAAGAACCTCGCCCCGTACGAGCGTGTTGAGTACCACGATGTGGCGTTCCTCGTGCCGCGCAACCTCATCGGCTGGGCTGCATCGCTGACCGTCGACGCCAAACGCGGCGTCTTTGGATCGAAGTTCGTCGTGGAAGCCGGCCATGCCCACGGCCCCGGTTGACAGCACGACTGACGCCTCCGGTCGGAGGCACACGGAATCCCCGCAGACGCCTGACCTGGGACTTGAGACCTGGGACCTGCGACGCTGATTCAGCCCGCCGTGACGACCATGACCTGGCCTTCGAGGGCGGTGATGCGAATCGGGGTACCAGTGGTGATCCTGCCTGGATCGTCCGATCGAGCGTCCCAGTCCTCGTTGCCGATGCGGATCCTGCCCGTCTCCCCCGGGTCGATACGTTTGGTGACGGCCACGTCACGCAGATCGATGCTGCGTACCCGATCCACGATCGGCACGGTCATGTGCAGTCCCGGACCGAGCACGGCGTAATGCGCACCAAACCGGGTCACGAGGCCCTGCTCGTGCTCCGTGATCACCTTGATGCCCAACACTGCGAAGACGAACAGGAGCCCGATGAGTGCGATGATCGTCGCCACCCGATGACCTTTCCGAGCGATCGTGGCCGAGTGTACGTCAGGTCGTTGCGAGCTTCGTCCGGAGTCGCCGGGTGAGCATGGCAACGACGAACGCCAAGGCAACGATCACCACGAAGGCGATGGCCAACTCCCCGGCGACATCGCTCAGCTGGCCGTCGTTGATCGTGATCTCGTAGATGGGATTGATCACCCAGTAGGTCGGGAACAACCGGGCGATCCACTGCGGCCAGTCCGGGAAGATGTAGAAGATCGTCGGTGCCAGCAGGATGAAACCCGTGCCCTTGATCAGGGCGAAGACGGCATTGATGTCCTTCGACGCCGTGCCGTAGGCAAGACCCACCTCGACCAGGAGCAGCCCGCCCACCATCAGGACGATGAGCAGCGGGAGAATCTCGGCCGTGAGTGCGCCGTTCAGCCACAGGGTCATGACCGCCATCGCAATCGCCAGGACGAACCCGAGGATGCCCTTGGCGACGACGACCTCGGACAGTCGCACGGGTGAGACGACCAACGCATCGAGCGTTCGCTTCTCGCGTTCATCTGCGAGGCTGAACGACGGGAGGAACACCCCGGCGATCAAGAGCGCGTACACGGTGATGAACGGCACCAGTCGCACCGAGATCGGATCACCCTCCTTGCCGAGCGCCACGACTTCGACGTCGACCGGCGGCGTGCTCCCTTCGACCTCTCGGATGATGTCAACCGTCGTGACGGCAAGGATCACCCGGTTCGACGCCAGGCTCTCGCCGCCCACATAGAACTCGAGAGGAGGACGGGCACCCGACTGCAACGCGGCATCGAAGTCGGGCTGCAGCACGAGGCCGGCATCGAGGTCGTTGGCCTCCACCTTGCGCTTCAAGTCGTCGACGTCGTCGAGCAAGGTCAGTTCGATGCCGTCGACCGCCTCGACCGACGTGGTCACCGTGGAGCTCCCCTGGTCGACGATTCCCAGGCGTGGCGTCGACTCGAACAGGTTGCCGAATGCCACCTGGAGCATGATCGTGATCAGGAACGGGAGAATGAGGACCCAGAGGAAGATCGGCGAGCGCGGGCCGAGCTGCAGATCCTTGCGGACCACGAGGAGGATTCGCTCGATCACAGCGTCTGCACCTTTCTCCTGAGCACGACCCATCCGAGGGCGAACAGCGCCACACACCAGGCGAGGAGTCCACCGAGCTCAGGCAACGTCTCTGCCCACCCGGCGCCATACGTGGTGACATCGACGAGCCCCTGCACGAGCGGATACGACGGCATGATCTGGATCCACGTCGACGCAGTGCCCGGGAACAACGCAGCGAACGCCGGGATCAGCAACGGGATCATGAAGGCCATACCCCAGAACAACGTGCTCATGAAGTCCTTGCCGGTGGAGCCGGCGAGCATGGCGGTACCGGCCACCATGATCGAACCGAGCAGCATCAGCGACAGGATGAGTGCCGGCTGGGGCGTGAGCGAGTCGATTGCGATCAAGATGATCACGGCCTGGGCCATGCCGCTCATGGCACCGGAGATCCCCTTGGCGGCGAGGATGTCTCCGATCCTGGCGGGCGTGACGAGGATCGCCGTCACCGTCCGGTCCTGGATCTCCTTTGCGATGAGCGACGCCATCACGAACATCTCCATCAGGAGCACGAGGAACACGAAGATGGGACGGAACCCGTCGCGCGCCGAGGCTTGATTGCCGACACGGTCCTCACCGAGCACGACGAAGACCTCCATCGGATTCGAGGTGTCGACGGGCAATTGCTGCCCGGCGATCGCGAAGGCGAGCTCACGGACGAGACTGGACATCGCTAACTCGAGTTCGTCGGGAACCGCGGCGTCGATGTACACGGTGACGTTCGTCCGTTCCCCGGCGCTCGTTGCGGCCACGAAGTCGTCCGGGAACGCCAGGCCGAGCTGGGCGTTGACCTTGTCCGCACCTTCGGGTGCGTTCACACCCGCATCGTGACGAATCACGGTCGCAACGGCCCCGGTGGCGAACGCGTCGGCCTCTCGTGCGACCACGGCCTCCAAATCCTCTGCCGACGGATACACCACGAGATCGAGTCCCTCGGCCTCGGCCGTCTCGAGACCGCTGAGGAACAGTGGATCGCTGATCCCGGAGACACCGACCCGGATCGACTCGTCGACGTCATCGGGGAGTACCCAGTACAGGCCGACCGTGACGATGAGCGTGAACACCGTGAGGAACGCCCACAACCGATCGCGGGTGTACTCCCTGACGTCCTTGCGCACGATCGCCCACAGGACACTCGCACGGGACACCGGCCGGCTCATCCCTCGAGCCCCCTCCCCGTCATCTCGATGAAGATGGCCTCGAGCGTCGCTTCCTCGGTATGGATCGTCATGAGGTCCGGTGACGCCACGGCCGTCTTGAGCAGCTCGCCGGCGTCGGCGTCCTCGAGCGAGACGGACCGCTCGGTCACCGTGTCTCCCTCGCGCAGTCGCACCGTCACGGAGCGTTTGCCGTGCCGCAGCTTGAGGCTCTCCGGCGTGTCAACGGCGTGGAGCTTGCCTTCGTTGATGAATGCCACCCGGTCCGACAGCTCATCGGCCTCGTGCATGTCGTGGGTCGTGAGCAGTACTGCGGCGCCGCGTGCGGCTTCCTCCTTGATGAGGTTCCGGATCGCCTGGGACGACACCGGATCGAGCCCGTCGGTCGGCTCGTCCAGGAACAGCACCTTCGGCGTGTTGACGAGCGTGCGGGCCATCATCAGGCGCTGGCGCATCCCCTTGGAGTACTTGCTGACCCGGTCCTTGGCGCGGTCGGCGAGACCGACCCGGCGCAACAGACCGTCGGTATCGACGTCCTTGATCCCGAAGAGACTGCCGAAGAAGCGCAGGTTCTCCGTCGCGCTCATCGTGTCGTAGAGGTTCTTCTCCTCGAAGCAGACACCGATGTTCGCCTGCATCTCCGGGTCGTCCGTGGTCACGTCCACGCCGAGCACTTGTGCCGCGCCCGATCGAGGGGTCAGTTGGCCTGTGAGGATCTTGATCGTCGTCGACTTGCCGGCCCCGTTCGGTCCGAGGAAGCCGAGGATCTCCCCCGGCGCCACCTCGAAGCTGATGCCCTTGACGGCCTCGATATCACCGTAGGAGAAGCTGATGTCGTCGACCCGAATCGCCGGTTCGCTCATGGTGGATGCGCTCCGTTCTCAGTCCCAAGCCCCAACGCTAGGCACTGAGAAGAGTCGCGGATACGGCCATATGGGAGAACCGAATGTGACGCAATTGGGACCGCAAGGGGACCGCCTTCGGCGGTCCCAGTACTGAGTACCGAGTACTGAGTACAGAGACACGGGCCTGCGTCGCAGTTTCGGCGAAGCCGAAGTCTGCGGACGTGATGGCAACGCCATCACGCCGCGCTACTCCCCCTCGAGGAATCCCTGCTCCCTCATCCACTCGTCGTTGAAGATCTTGCCCAGGTAGTTGCGGCCTGAGTCGGGGAGCACGACGACCACGAGCTGGTCCGGATACTCCTCGGCGACTCGTTGGGCACCGACAACGGCCATGCCGCAAGATCCGCCGACGAGGAGCCCCTCGGCCTCGGCGAGCTTGCGCGTCATCACGAACGCCTCCTTGTCGGTCACCATCTCGAAGCGGTCGACGATGTCCGGGTCGTAGGTCTCGGGCCAGAAGTCCTCGCCGACGCCCTCGATGAGATAGGTCCGGATGTCGTCCTCGGTGGGTGCGGTGTAGATCGACCCCTCCGGATCGACCCCGACGACCATGATGTCCGGGTTCTGCTCCTTCAGGTAGCGACCGGCGCCTCCGATGGTTCCACCGGTGCCAACCCCGGCGACGTAGATCCCGATCTGCCCGTCGGTCTGATTCCAGATCTCCGGTCCGGTTGTTTCGTACTGCGCCTGTGGGTTCGCTGGATTCGAGTACTGATCCGGGCGGTACGCACCCGGAATCTCCTTGGTCAGCCGGTCCGCCACCGAGTAGTACGACGTGGGATCCTCTGGTTCCACGTCCGTCGGACACACGACCACCTCTGCCCCATAGGCACGCAAGAGGTCCTGCTTCTCCTTGGATTGTTTGTCCGCCATCACGGCGACGAGCTTGTAACCCTTGAGAGCGGCCACCATGGCGAGCCCGACTCCGGTGTTGCCGCTCGTCGGCTCGACGATCGTGCCACCGGGTTGAATCCATCCGTTGCGCTCGGCGCGCTCGATCATCGCCAGGCCGATGCGATCCTTGCTGGACCCTCCGGGGTTGAGATACTCGAGCTTCGCAGTGAGGTTCCCCGGCGGGTGGATGCGCCCAAGCCGAATGATCGGCGTGTTCCCGATCGCCGCAACGATGTCGTCATAGATCATGGGCCGAGGCTACCGCCTCGGCAGTACTCAGTACTCAGTACTCAGTACTCAGTACTTCCTAGGTTGGGCTCACGTCGGCGGGATCATCCATACGAAGCCAGCGGTCGACGGCGAGCCACCAGATGCCGGCGAGCACGGCCACGATGAGGATCACGAGCAGCCACGGAGCGGGCCGCAGCAACCCGATGACCAGGACTGCTGCTGCAGCGATCGGGATCGCCACGGTGACGGGTTGGTAGATCGCGGTGAGGCGCTCGTAGTCATTGAGCGTTTGCATCACGAACACCAGCGCCAGGAGTGCCACGGCGACTGACCCGGTGAGCAGCCACGCCGTATCGGCGAGCGCCCTCGAGTCCCCGGCGTGCTCGACGAGGCTCAGTAATGCCGCCCCCGAACCGGCGATCGCCATCGTGATCGGCAAATGACCGAGCATCCATGTCATGGCCCCGTCGCGGGGCCGCGGGGTGCGTCTGCCGACGAAGTCGAAGTACGTCCACCAGATACCGAAGCCGATCATGAGTCCGACGATGCCGGTGAAGACCGATCGGAAGGTGTGCTCGACGTCGCCCAGTCCGGACACGACCCCAACCACGACCTCTCCGAGCACGATGATGGTGAAGAGACCGAACCGCTCGACCAGCGAGTCGGAAACGTCGAGCCGGTCCTCGAGCCCTTCGAAATCCGTCCGCTCGATCACGACCGCCGAGACGATGAAGGTGAGGATGTAGAGGCCCCAGACGACGACGCGTGCCTCGTTCGGCAGGAATGCGCTCACCGCGATGAGCACGGTCGACACGGCCATGCCGGTCAAGTAGCGAGCCGTCAGGGCCATGTACTCCTCTGAGTCCTGGCGACGGACGGTGTACCAGAGCCAGGTGAGAACGCCCAGGAACACGGTGTAGACGAGGGCGAAGGCTCGGCCGTCGTCGCCGGCGGCACCCCCGGTATATACGGCCAATAGCGCCAACAGCATCATCTGGATGAAGATGAACACCCGACTCCGCCCGTCCTGACGACCGTGGAGGTCGTGGTACAACGTGCCGTTGAGCCAGGCGATCCAGATCATTCCGAAGATGACGGCAAACTCGGCAACGCCTCGCCAGCCGATGTGTTCAGCGAGGTGATGGGTCGCCTGGGCGATGACGACGACGTAGACGAGGTCGTAGAACAGTTCGAGGAAACTGACGGTGCGATCTTCGATGACCTCGCCGTGCGCTCGCGGTGGCTGCCAGAACACCGCACGAAGCCGCTGCGGCATGTTTGGCGATTTCGTCGTTTCGTCGGACATCGAGCCCCCGTCGGTCATAGGCAAGGCATGCATGATGCCATTCACCGGCCCCCTACGTGTGGGGACCGCTCACCACCGCTCGGCGAACCGCCGTAGACCCGCGACTTCCGCGGCATCGCGGGCAGCGGCGAGCTCCGCCCGATCCGGCCTCCGATCGATGTCTCGATACCGGTCGACGCCCGGCACCCGATGGTCGGGTCGATACTGGCCCATGATGTTGACGTAGGTATCGGGCGAAAGCTCGTCGGCGAGCCACCGGAAGATCTCCGCCGACTCCTTGGCTTGACCGGGCATCACCAAGTGGCGAATGAGTACGCCACGACGCGCCAGCCCGTCGCTCCCGAACTGCAGGATTCCGACCTGGCGGTGCATTTCGCGGATCGCCGTGCGGGCCACCTCGGGGTAGTCCTTCGCACGCGCCAATCGCCGAGCGGTCTGTGGCTCCCAGAACTTGAAGTCCGGCATGTAGATATCGACGAGGCCATCCATCAGCTCGAGCGACGACATCGCGTCGTAGGCGCTCGTGTTGTAGACGATCGGTACCCGCAACCCGAGCGGAATCGCCGCCGCGACGGCCTCAACCACCTGCGGTGCGACATGCTCCGGCGTCACGAAGTTGATGTTGTGGCAGCCTTGTCCCTGGAGTTCGAGCATGAGCCCGGCCACTTGCTCGGGTGTGCATTCTCTGCCGGCGGGTGCCTGCGAGATGTCCCAGTTCTGACAGAACACACACTTGAGGTTGCAGTAGCTGAAGAAGATCGTCCCGGACCCGTTTCGACCCCGCAGGCAGTTCTCCTCCCCGAAGTGAGCGAACGCGCTCGCCACCATCGCGTGGCGCCCGACGTGACAAACGCCACGCTCGTCGATCAGCCGGTTCACCCCGCAGTCGCGCGGACACGCGAGACAGTGTTCGAGCTCTCGCCGAGCCGCCGCGACCTTCTCGAGCAGCTGCCCCGACCGGTACGCCTCGAGATAGGCAGGCTCGTAGTCGGGGAGGAGGAACTGGTCGTGGACCGTCATACGGTCAGGGTATGACACGGGTCTCAGGTCTCAAGTCCCAAGTCCCAAGCTCCGCCGCCTCCCTACACTTCGAGGCCCACCCCTCTCGACCCCACCGAACCAGCAGGAGATCCCCACATGAGCAACCTCACCCTGAACGTGCCCGACATCTCGTGCGGCCACTGCAAGACCTCGATCGAAGGTGCCGTGGGAGAGCTCGCCGGCGTCGACAAGGTGGAGGTCACGATCGACGCCCGCACCGTCGATGTCGCATTCGACGACGCCACCGTCGACCAGGCCGCCATCGTCGACGCGATCGAAGGTGTGGGCTACGAGGTGGCGGGATAGCCCCGAGCCACGAGACTCGAGCCACGAGTCTCCCCTCTCGGGGCTCGTGGCTCGAAGCGAGGCGTAGCCGAGCGTCCTCGAGGCCAGCCCGCAGCGCGAACCGAAGGCACGTAGATGACTGACAGCACCGAACGAGTCACCTTTGACGTCGAGGGGATGACGTGTGCGTCGTGTGCGCTGCGGATCGAGCGGATCCTGTCGCGTCAGGACGGTGTCGAGTCTGCGGTTGTGAACTTCGCCGGGCAGGAAGCGCGGGCGACGGTTGCCGCCGGCACCGAGATCGCCGGCCTCCAGGCAGCGATCGACCGGATCGGATACGCAATCACTCCCCTTGCTCCCGGCGAGGAGCGGGTGACCCCCGTCGAGCGGTACGCCGAGGAGGTGCGATTCCAGCGCCGAAACGTCCTCTTGGCCGCCCTGTTCACGGCCCCGTTGATGATCCTTGCGATGCTCGTGGCCAAGTCCGACGCCAACCGCATCGCTCAACTGATCCTCGCCACACCGGTGGTGTTCGTCTTCGGCGCACAGTTCCACCGCATCGCCTTCAAACGATTGCGTGGACTCGACGCAACGATGGACACGCTGATCTCGGTTGGGTCACTCGCCGCCTACTTCTACTCGGTGTGGGCGCTGTTCACCGGCGAGCCGGTGTTCTTCGAGACGGCCGGCATGATCATCACGCTCATCCTGTTGGGGAGATTCTTCGAGGCCCGGGCGAAGGGGCAGGCCAGTCAGGCCATCGCCAAGCTGGCCGAACTCGGCGCCAAGGAAGCCCGGGTCATCCGTAACGGCGAGGCCGAGATGGTGGATCCGCTCGAGCTGGCCCCCGGGGACACCGTCGTCGTTCTCCCGGGCGAGAAGGTCCCTGTCGATGGCGTCATCACCGCCGGCCGCAGCTCCGTCGACGAGTCCATGCTCACCGGAGAGTCCATCCCGGTGGACCACGAGGTCGGCGACACGGTGTATGGCGCCACTGTGAATCAGCAGGGCCGCCTCGAGATCGAGGTCACCCATGTCGGACCCAACACCGCTTTGGCGCAGATCGTCCGCCTCGTCGAGGACGCTCAGGCAACGAAGGCTCCCGTCCAGCGCCTTGCCGATCGGGTCGCCGGTGTCTTCGTCCCGATCGTGATCGCAATCGCCATCGTGGTGTTCATCGGGTGGCTGGTCGGCAGCGGTGAGATCTCCACAGCCGTTCGCAACTCGGTCGCCGTGCTGATCATTGCCTGCCCGTGTGCGCTCGGTCTCGCTACACCTACGGCGATCATGGTCGGCAGTGGCCGCGGCGCCGAGTTGGGCGTGTTGTTCAAGGGCGCCGAGGTCTTCGAGCGAGCTCGCACCATCGACACCGTTGTTTTCGACAAGACGGGGACGTTGACCCGCGGGGCGATGACGCTCAGCGATGTCGATACGACCGGAGATGTCGATGAGTTCCTGCGATTGGTCGGCTCGGTCGAAGCCGCCAGTGAGCATCCGATCGGCAAGGGCGTGGCCCTCGGCGTCGAGGAGCGGGACATCGACCTCGTAGCGGTCAACGAAGTCGAGGCCGTCTCCGGCCGCGGGGTGGTCGGCCGAGTCGAAGGAACTGAGGTCACGGTGGGCAAGCCGAAGCTGATGGCCGACCGTGGGCTTCAGATCTCCGATCGCTATCTCGACTCCCTGGACCGCTTCGAGCGAGAAGGCAAGACGGCGTTTCTGGCAGGTTGGGACGGCGAGGTCCGTGGGGTTCTCGCCGTAGCCGACACCGTGCGACCCAGCTCCGCCGACACGATCGCGACGCTGCACGAGGCCGGCACCGGCACGGTCATGCTGACCGGTGACAATCGTCGTACCGCCGACGCCATCGCCGAGCAGGTCGGCATTGCACACGTGCTCGCCGAGGTGATGCCGGGCGACAAGAGCGCCGAGGTGCAGCGCCTGCAGGGCGAGGGCAAGATCGTCGGCTTCGTCGGCGACGGCATCAATGACGCTCCGGCCCTCACCCAGGCAGATCTCGGCATGGCGGTCGGAACCGGCACGGATGTGGCCATCGAAGCTGGCGACATCGTTTTGATGTCGGGTGACCCGGCGCTCGCGGCAACGGCACTCCGGCTCGCCAAGCGCACCTTCGGGACGATCCGCCAGAACCTCTTCTGGGCGTTCTTCTACAACACGGCGGCCATTCCGCTGGCTGCAGCCGGCCTGCTCAATCCGATGATTGCTGCCGCGGCGATGGCATTCTCCTCGGTGTCGGTGGTGACGAACTCACTGCGGCTCAGGAGGGCCGAATAGGGCACCTTCGGTGCCAGTCGCCAGTCGCCAGCCGCCAGTCGCCAGTCGCCACGGCGAGACGGTGGCCGGCGAAGCGAACCGTCTGGCCGACGCCGACAACGGCGGGCTCCGAGTACAGTCGCAACAACCAATGATCGAGCGCGCTCGCGATCCTGCCACATTCCCCCGCTGCGTTGTTTGGTCGCGAGGACCAGGGTGCTCAGAGCTCGCCGAGCTGCTTGCGACGGAGTCAGCCCACCAGGTCGAAGCGAACCCGGCGAAGGCGTGTATCGACCGGCGGGCAGACCTGGCCGTGATGCGATCTCTCGGGACGTTCGACCTCGTACCCGTGGCCGTTCCGTCCAAGGTCGATCTGGCGGGCGTCAGCGAGGTGATCGCAGCCATCTCGACCGGGCCGAATTCCGATCTTGCCGCTGCGATCACCGTCCGCGTTGCCGCCGCGCTCGATGTCCCGGCGGGGGCACTGACCACGGTCCGGCCGGGAGCTCCACGCGGGCCTGCCCGAGCGCGACTCACTGAGGTCCGTGCGCGGACCGGCCTTGCAGGCGACGTGGTGGAGGCATCCGCCGCGGCCGATTTCGTGTCGGGGCTGGCAGACGGGACGCTCATCGTGCTGGGCGCCCCCGGCGGGTCCTGGCTCGCACGTCAGCTCCTTGGCCCGGGAGCGAGACTGCGCGCCCACTCTCCGGCCGGCGCGATCGTCGTTCGCGACGCACCAAGGCGCGTCTTCCAACACCTCGTCGAGGCAATGGCGATCGGCCTCCACACACGAGCCGAGGACGCGCTCCGGCTCACAAGCACGCCAACAGCGCCGGTCACCGACGCCGGTCGGTTGGTCGGCATCGTGCGCCGGTCGACGCTCGAGTCCCTCGATCCCGAACGCGAGGTCGGTGACGTACTCGAGACCCCACCCTATGTCGTCACCGAGGACGATCTCGATTCGCTCGGCGGGCTGGCCGATTTCTACGAGCACGGACCCGTCCCGGTCGTCGACCGCCGCGGCGCTTTGATCGGGATCCTGCCGCCCGAATCACTGGGCTGACTCGCAGCTCGCTGGGACGGCTCCGCCGTGGCCTCAGGTCTCTGACCCAATGAGGCTTGGCGGTACTCGGTAGGTGTACTCGGCTCCCGCTGCGGAGAGGGTTACTTCCATTGCCTGGGTGTCGAAGCTGACGGAGTTCCAACGCAGATTGAGGCCGTGGAGGGGCATGAAGGATCGGGATGTGCCATCACGGTTCAGCTCGAGGCCCGTTCCGGCGGCCTCCGCAGTGAAGGCCGCCTGTTCTCCGTCGACGTGCACGTCGCCGAGCCCGGCGAAGAAGGCTGCAAACGCTCGGGTGATGTCATCCCAATCGTCGCGCTCGATCACCGTCATGGCGTGCGCCATGCTGGGTCGAGGAAACGTTGGATCTCGATGAGGTATCCATCGGGGTCTCGATAGAACGCCTGGTAGAGGTCGTACTTCTCGTTGTGGTTGGGCGGTCGTTCACACCGCACGCCGGCAGCCATCAGGTGGTCATGCCAGCCATCGACGTCGTCGGTGACGAGCGTGACGATCACACCCTCCGGGCTCACCGCATCCGCCCGCACGCACACCCCGACGAACGCGGTCGGGGTCACCTCGAAGATGCGGCAGTCGCCCTGATCCAGCGCCAACGGCAAGCCGAGGACGTCGCGGTAGAACGAGGTCGAACGTTCCAGATCAGACACGCTGACGAACGTCACCTGTTGCTCGAAGGGCAGAACGGTCCGATCCATCGTCGGCCATTCTGGCCGACCGGAGCGGATGCACCCAGCCGGTACGCTCTGCGGCGTGGACATCCCCGCACCGAGACTGTTCGGCATCCCCGCCGCTGACGCTCCCGTCGTCGCCGTGATCAGACGCGGGCCGACCGACTGGTGCCACGTCGGGCGCTGGGACGTCGAGCACGACCGGTACGAGTCGGGTTCGTGGCTCCATGGCACGATCTCCCCGCAGAAGTGCGATCTGTCGCCGGACGGTCGTTGGTTCGTGTACTCAGCGATGAAGCACGGCGACTGGGCGGCCGGCACGATCTACGAAGCGGTCTCACGACTCCCGTGGCTGACGGCGCTTGCGGCCTGGAACGCCGGCACGACCTACACGAGGGGCGTGCACTTCACTACCGCCGCCGGTGAGTCGGCGTTGGGTGCTCCCGATGTCGGCGACGCCGCACCCCTGCTCGCCCGATACGGTCTGGATCTCGTTGCCCCGGCGCAGTTTGCGGTCGAACGGCGGCGCGGCTGGGTCGAGTCGGCAGACACCGTCCCCCGCGAACAGCGCGGGCCATGGGACGAAGGTGATGGCGTGACGATGGAGAAGCCGCAGCCGGGCGGCAGTCTGACGCTTGTCGTCACCGGTGGTTACGCCGGGCACCGCTCGTCGCCCGATTGGTACGAACCGGCGGAGTATGCGCTCTCCGACGGGGCCGACCTGACCGTGCTCGATGCACAGTGGGCAGACTGGGACCACAAGGGTCGGCTTCTCGCAGCCACCATCGACGGCCACCTCCAGATCCGCACGTTGGACGGCGACACCAGCGACATCGTGTTCGACGAGGACCTCGCCGGAATGCACCCCGACCCACAGCCTCCGCCTCCTGAAGCCTCCGAGTGGTGAGACTCCCAAGGGACCTGAGGGCTGAGACCTGAGACCTGAGACCTGAGACCTGCGACCCGACCTAGTCCAGCTTCCGCACCTCGTCGCCTCGCCGAATCGCTCCTTCGACGACGACCCTGGCGTTGAGCCCGCGGAGCCGCAGCGTCTTGCCGACCTCGGAGTTCACGAATCGAAGCGCGTCCAGTCCGTAGCGTGACGAGAACTTCCCACACCCGTTGTGGGGTTGCTCGGTGACCTCGATCACCGCCTCACCGATGGCGAGCCTGGTGCCCGCCGGCAGATTCTGATGGCTGAGGTCCAGATCGAGGTACAGCTGATCCCCTGCGAGCGGCCAGCGCTCCTCCGACCCGGCAAGCAGGTCGACAAGGCGGGTGTTGATCACATTCAGCTGCATGTCGGGATGCGACGAGCCATCCTCAGTGCGCCGACTGCCCCGGTCTTTCCACGAGTCGCCCACCAATCCTTCGGCGAAGGACAGCTCCCCCACCTCGAGGACCTCACGTGCATCCACCTCGGGCCGGCGCACGATCATGCGCAACGAGCCCAGGTCCGAGGGCGACTCCCTGATGGTGGCGAGGCCGGCGTCCAGTTCGGCAGAGGTGCGGTGTGTCATGGCGTGGATTCTGCCACCCCCACGGCCATGGCGAGACGCCCGTCCCGAAAGTCGGGCAGTTTGACCCATGGAACCGCTCGCCGGTCGGTCGCAGGCTGATGGCGGGTACGAATCCGCTCGATCAACACGACCCGGGGGACGCTCATGAAGGTTCTCGTCACCGCTGGAAGCAAGCACGGCGCCACGTACGGCATCGCCGAGCACATCGCCAAAACACTGATCGACCGCAGCTTCGAGATCGAACTCGTCGATCCTGCGGAGGTGACCGACCTGACCGGATACGACGCCGTCGTACTGGGAAGCGCCGTCTATGCAGGCAACTGGCGCAAGGATGCGGTCGAGTTCGCCGAGCGGTTCTCGGCGGACCTGCAGACGCTCCCGGTCTGGATCTTCAGCAGCGGACCGCTCGGCGACGAGGATGACAACGAGTCGGCGCTCAATCAGCTCGACGCCCTGATGGAGGACACCGGGGCCCGCAGTCACACGTGGTTCGACGGCAAGCTGATCAAGGAAGATCTGAGCTTTGCCGAGCGTGCCATCGTGAAGGTGGTCGGCGCCCCGTACGGCGACTTCCGCGACTGGGACGACATCGGGGCCTGGGCCGAGAACATCGCGGATGAGCTGGGCTGACGACTGACGACTGACGACTGACGACTGACGACTGGTTATTCCGTGTCGGATGCCACCAGGCTGATGCCGCGGCCGTCGGCGGTGAGGATCGTCAACCGCCGGTCGTCGATGTTGAACGTGTCGGCGTTCAAGAGGACGTCGTAGAGGAAGCGTTGCTGTTCCATCACGGGCTCCTCGCAGGCGATCTCGGTACCCACGAGATCGGCGACACGAATCCGGTCGTCGTCGATCACAAAGGTTGCGCCGAACTGGTTGCAGCCCGAGTTGCCTCCGATGTTGCCTCGCGCCATGTCGAAGGTCAGGGTGACGTCGTTGCCACCGACGAGGGTCGAAGCGGCATCTCGTTCGATGCGGGTATCGGCGATCCAGGTGACACCGCCGAGTTCGACGGGCATCACGACGCTGTCCCGGTTCACCGCTGAGATGATGACCGATCCGTCGAGGCTGGCGAGGGTGAGCCGGTCGCCGTCGAGCTCATAGAACTCGACCTGCGAGATCGCCAGCCCAAACTGGGCTTCCTGGTCCATGACCTCCTGCGGGAAGCAGGCCATTTCGGTCTGTCCAACGCCACCGATGCGCAACTCACCGCCTGCGAGGTACTCGACCTCGGCGAAGTAGCTGTTGCAGCCCGTCGTGCCTCCAATGGTGGGCTGGTCGGCTGAGAACTCGATCGTCGGGTCGGCGTCGGGGACGAGGGAATAGTCGGCGCCACCGATCGTGAGTCCATCGACGATCCACCGGGTTCCGACGAGATCGCTCGAGGTCGCTCCTCCCGAGGGCGCGGTGGTCGGGCTGGTCGAGTCGGTCGACGATGGCGAGGCATCGTCACTGGTGTCGCCGCAAGCGGCAACCACGATGACGGCGGCGAGGGCAGTTGAGAGGAGCATGCGGTAGTTCATGCAACTACGACGGTCGGTTCGGCTGCCGGGTTCCCGGCCGTCACTCCGGGGGGTCGGCGAGCTCCACGTGCGTCAGGATCACGTCAACACCCTCGCTGTTGATCGTCTCTTCGGAGAACGAGACCTCGAGGAGCGCATCCTCGATCGGGGTGCCCTCAGCGGCCGCTGCGAACGATGAACGGAGGTGAGGTTCACTCAATCCGCAGGTGCCGCCGAAGCGAACGCCAACGGAGACTGCACGATCCGAACCTGCGCGCAAGACGATTTCCGCTGCTTGCTGAACCAGTGATGTCGCTACCGAACGCTCATGCATGTCGCACCTCTTCTTCGGTCGTCACCTCCATCGGGTGAAGTGAATCCATCAGTCGGACAACGAGATCGGCGGCACGAGGCAACGCGGCCGCGGCTTCCGGCGACAGTTCCTCGCCGTGAGCGACGTCGCCCGCTTCGATGCCAACCACGGCGATCTTGTGCGGGAGGCGATCGAGCGCTCGGGCAAGCTCCAACGCTTCGCTCAGACCGAGCACGTGGCTCGACGCCGCACGGAAGAACTTCGTCGGGAGACGGGTGCTCCCGTCGAATCGGTAGATCGTCCCCGGCTTGCCTCCGCTGCGGACGGCGTCGATGAGGACGGCCAAGCTCGCATGTTCGAAGCTCGACACGAGAGCGATGGCATCACCATTGCTCTCGAGGGCATCGACGCATGACGGGAGCCGGGGTGTCACGGCATCGAGCACCTGTAGCCCGATGCTGTCGTCGCTCCGGAATCGGTTCCCGATCCCGATCACGACACCCCGGTGTTCCCCATCACACACCCAATCAGCTCCGTTCGATGTTCAGCCGCAGGAAGTGCGTCGCGCACGAGATGCACGGGTCGTAGTTGCGGATCGTTTGCTCGAGCTTCCACGTGAGGTCGGGATCCGGCAGGTCGAGATTGTCCTCGAGCACAACCCGGAGATCGTCCTCGATGGTCAGTTGGTTCTGCGCCGTGGGCGGCACGATCTGCGCATCCTCGATCAGGCCCTCGGGGTCGAGCACATATCGGTGATAGAGCATCCCGCGTGGCGCCTCGCTCGCACCATGACCCTCACCGGCTTTCACCTCGTACGGGATGTGCGATTGCGCCGGTTCCTCGTAGCCGTCGATGATCTCGAGCGCTTCGTCGATGGCCTGGAGCGTCTCGACGGCACGCACGATGATCGATTGGAACGGGTTGAAACAGGCCGGTCCGAGGCCCGCCGAGAACGCCGCGTCGCGAGCGCTCGGGCGCAGCTTCTCGAAGTTGAGCGTGTACCGAGCCAGCGGCCCAACGTGATAGGCCCCACGCTCTCGCACCGTGGAGTGCAAGGCATTCGAACGCTCGACGTGATCCTCGACGAACGCGTCGTTGAACTCAGAGACCGCGATATCGAGGCCCTTGTTCGACACCAGACGACCCTCGTTGAAGGGGTACTCGTCCGGATGGCTCATCGACACGTACTCGAAGTCCTGCTCGACCTTCGGCATCTCGAGCTGGGCGACCCATTCCACCGTTTCGATCGCGGCGTCCCGGGCCCACTGCAGCTCTTCGACGAGAGGCGCCAGCTCAGCCTTGGTTGGCGCCCGGTAGAACCCGCCGACCCGGACGTTGATCGGATGGATCTCCCGACCGCCGACGGTGGTCACGATCGAGTTGCCGATCTTCTTCATCCGCAGGCCACGCTTCACGACGTCCGGGAAGTCGCCGGCGAGATGGATCGCCGATTCATACCCGAGGAAGTCGGGGGCGTGGAGCATGTAGACGTGGAGCACGTGGCTCTCGATCCATTCGCCGCAGTAGATCAGCCGGCGCAGGTCACGAAGGGTGCCGCCGACGGTGAGGTCAAAGGCGTCCTCCATCGCGTGCACCGAGCTCATCTGATAGGCAATCGGGCAGATCCCACAGATACGCGCCGTGATGTCGGGTGCCTCCCGATACGACCGGCCGCGCATGAACGCCTCGAAGTACCGCGGGGGCTCGAAGATCCCGAACTCGACGTCTTCGACCACGCCGTCGACCACGGTGACGTGCATCTCCCCCTCACCCTCGACGCGGGCGAGGTAGTCGACGTCGATTCGACGAGTTTCGCTGGTCATTCGGTCACCCCCGTGACGGTGAGGCGGGCTTCGACCCGATCAGATGCCTCGCGGAACGGTTCGGCCCAGGCATTGAAGCTCCGGAACGCATCCACGATGTCGCGGTCCGAGACGCCGAGTTCCCGCCACCACATCTCCAACGCCTCCGTGTTGGGGCTCTCCATGGGACCGAAGCACCCGTAGCAGCCGCGGTCGTAGGCGGGACACAGCGCTCCGCAGCCTGCCTGCGTCACCGGACCGAGACAGGGTGTCCCTGCCCCCACCATCACGCAGGCCGTGCCCCGGGCCTTACATTCGACGCAGACGCTGTAGGTCGGGATGTTCGGTCGCCGACCTTGCAGGAAAGCCGCAACGACCTCGATCAGCTGTTCCTTGCTGATCGGGCAGCCGCGCAGCTCGAAGTCGACCGGGACGTGATACGAGATCGGCGTCGACGTCTGGAGGGTTTCGATGTACTGCGGGTTGGCGTAGACGATCGATGTGAACGAATCGACGTCCTTCCAGTTTCGCAGCGCCTGAATCCCACCGGCCGTTGCGCACGCTCCGATGACGACGAGGAACTTCGATTCCGCCCTCACCTGCTTGATCCGTTCGGCATCGTGCGGTGTCGTGATCGAGCCTTCGACGAGGCTGACGTCGTAAGGGCCCGGCACGACCTCGCGCGATGCCTCGAGGAAGTTGGCGATGTGCACGGCGCCGGCGACGTCCAGCAGCGCATCCTCGGCGTCGAGCAGACTCAGCTGGCATCCATCGCACGAGGCGAACTTGTACACGGCCAGTTTGGGCTTGGTTGCTACCGCAGCGGCGTGTGCCACCTCACACCTCCTTCACCAAGAGCAACGGAGCGAGTTCGTCGTAGGAGAACACCGGGCCCTGCCAACAGACGAACCGACCTCCAAACTGACAATGGCCGCACAGGCCGATGCCGCACTTCATGTTGCGCTCCATCGACAGGTGGATCCGATGCTGGGGGACCCCGCGGCCTTCGAGCTCCTGGGCGCTGAATCGCATCATCACCTCTGGCCCGCAGACCATCGCAACAGTGTCATGCGGATCGAACGGGGCCCGCCGTACGAGCTTCGTGACCACCCCGACCGCCCCGCGCCACTGCCGGTCTGCGTTGTCAACAGTGATCAACACGTCGACGTCGTACCGGCCTCCCCATTCGAGGAGCTCCTGGGTGAAGAGCATGTCGCTCGGGCTACGAGCGCCGTAGAGGAGCACGACTTTCCCGTAGCGCTGCCGGTTGGCCAGCACCGAGTAGATCGCCGGACGGAGCGGAGCGAGCCCGATGCCACCGGCAACGAAGACGATGTCGTGTCCGTCCGCCTCGGCCAGCGGCCACTCGGTACCGAACGGGCCGCGGACGCCAACGACGTCACCGGGCCGCACCTGGCGGAGGGCGTAGGTGACGGCGCCGACCCCACGGATCGTCTGTACGAGCGTCGACGGCTGCGCCGGATCACCGGATACGGAGATCGGGACCTCGCCGATACCGAACACGTACAGCATCGTGAACTGGCCGGGGAGGAACTCGAACACGCCATCGGGCGGATCGAGCTCGAGGGTGAAGGTGTCTGATAGCTCGTCGCGGATGCTCCGGACCACGAAGGGCACCGGCTCCATCGGGGCGAGCTTTGGTGTGAGTTCAGTGAGCGTTGCCATAGACATCCAGGAGTTGGAGACGAGCCGCTTGCATCCGCCGTACCAGCACTTCTGCGAAACGCTGCATCAGTTCGTAGCCGAAGACCTTGTCGGTGTCCTTTGCGGAGCGAAGCGCGACCGCATCGAACCGAATGGCCTTGACCTCGGTGAGAGCTTGGGCGTCGTATGCGTACCGGAACGGAGACACGAGCCACGACCATCCGAGCATGTCGCCCGCATGGAGTGTCTGGAGGACATGCGGCCCACGGCCGGGGATGTCCATCTCGAGTGCAACATCGCCCTCGAGCAGCAGGTAGCAGGCGTCGGCGACGTCGCCTTCGTGGAAGACCTTCCTCCCGATCGCCACACTGACCGGTTCGGCAACGGACGCCAGCGTCGCCAGGTGCTCGTCGTCGAGACCGGCGAAGAACGCCTGGGCGCCCAGGACTTGGTCGAGGGTCGTGGTCATGCCATCACCTCCGGGAGGGGAACCGACAGGCCTTGTCGTGCATCCACCCGCCGAAGTGCAGCGACTTCAGCGGTCAGGTCGATGCCGACGGGACACCAGGTGATACATCGCCCGCACCCGACGCACCCGGACGTCCCGTACTGGTCGAACCAGGTGGCCAGCTTGTGGGTCAGCCATTGCCGATACCGGGCTTCGGGAGTCATCCGCAGCGGACCGCCGTGGATGTACGAGAAGTCGATCGAGAAGCACGAGTCCCACTTGCGTGTTCGCTCGGCGGTCGTTCCGTCGAGCGTCATCGTGTCCTCGACCGTATTGCAGAAGCAGGTCGGGCACACCATCGTGCAGTTCGTGCACGCCAGGCAGCGTCCGCCGACGTCCTCCCAATAGCCATTGCGCAGATTGGCCAGCATCAGGTCGTGGATGCCATCGGTGTCCATCGTCTTGGTCACCGAGGCGGCCGCCTCCTGGAGGACCGACTCGAGCATCGCGAGATCTGCATCGCTCGCCGGCTCGGCCCCAACGACGGTTTGCAGCACGGCTGCCCCGTCGTCGGAGCCCGCCTCGACGAGATAGGCGAGGGTTCCGTTGCGGTCGACTTCGGTGAACGCGATGTCGAAGACCGCGTCCTCGCCGACGGCGGGACCCGTTCCCATCGAGGTGCAGAAGCAATTCGCTCCTGCCTGCGTGCAGTTCACGGCGACGATGAAGGCCGCTTCCCGCCGCTCGCGGTAGACACGGTCGGTCGGCATGAAGACGGCGTCCTGGACCGCGATCGCGGCCACTTCACACGGACGGACGCCGAACAGCGCATAGGCCGGAGCCGGCTCCGGCGGAACCGTCTCGAACCCCGTGTCGGTGCGCTCCCCTCTCCAGATCACCACCTCGTTGGGCATCAGGTACTTCTTCCACGAGTGCGGCCCCACCACGTACCCGAACAGACGCTCGTCGTCGCGTCGTTCGAGGTGAGACGCACCAGGCGATTGGACGTTCGTCCAGCCTTGTGGAAGGTCGTCAAGAGAATCGATCGGGCCGTAGCCGATCGCCTCCTGCTGAATCGTGGGACCGACCAGGAGATAGTCGCGAGCGCGCAATTCGGAGAGAATCGACGCCAATCCCGACCGGTCGAGGACAAGGGTCTCTGGCACACCGGCTCCTTCTGCGTTCCACCGCCAAGGTACGGATCGCACCCACACCCGACATAGGGGCCTTCGTCAGCAACCGCGGAGTCCGTCGATCAGATCAGGGAGACGTCAGACGTCAGACCTCAGACGTCAGATCGCCGCTGCGCTCGCTGGCGACTGGCGACTGGCGACTGGCGCCTGGCTTAGCCGAATCCGAGAACCGGACTCCACAACCGCTGTACCCTGAGTACATGGACCCCATACGGCGGTTTCACCGCCCATCACTGCGCCGCCCACGGGCCCTCATCGCCTTCGAGGGTTGGAACGATGCGTGTGAAGCGGCCACCGGGGCCTTGACCTATCTGCTCGGTCAGAGCGACTCCGAGGAGCCGTATGCCGTCATCGATCCCGAGGAGTTCTTCGACTTCCAGGAGCATCGCCCGACCGTCGAGATCACCGATGGTGGCACCCGCCGTCTCGTATGGCCGACAACCCGATTCCACGCAGTGACCCTCCCGGACGAGTCGCGCGACCTGGTCGTCGTCCTCGGCGAGGAGCCGAGCTTTCGCTGGAAGACCTTCGCCCGTCAGATCACCCAGGTGCTCAACGAGAGCGACGTCGAAGAGGTGCTCCTGCTCGGAGCGTTCATCGGGCAGGTTCCCCACCGCCGGCCGGTGCCCATCGTCGGCGGCGGGACCAACCCGGACCTCCTGTTCGACCATGGCCTGGCGCCGACGTCGTACGAGGGCCCGACCGGCATCATCGGCGTACTCCAGGAGGCCTGTCGCGAGGCTGGGCTGCCCGCCGTGAGCCTGTGGGCGGCGACGCCGCACTACCTCGCCGCCAACCCCAATCCGAAGGCGATGCTGGCGCTGCTCGACCGGGCTGCGACCGTTGCGGATTTTGCCATCGACCGAAGTGAGCTCGAAGCGATCACGAACGAGTTCGACGAACGTGTCGAGGCCGCCCTTGCCGATTCCGGCGAGCTCTCCGACTACATCACCGAGCTCGAGGATGAAGCGCCGGATACGCCTTCTCCGACCCTTGACCCACGATTCAGCAACGAGCTCGTCACCGAAATCGAGGACTTCCTCCGGGATCGGTGAGCCGATCGGGGCGCTCGATCAGCCCCGATTGGGTTTGCCGGGCCACTCGACCCCGCAGAGCAGGATCTTCCCAACGGGCTCGACCGGTGTGAACCAGACGGTGGCGAGACCATCCGGACTCCCCACATAGATCTCGCGGAACTGACGGCGGATCTTTGTCAACGTCGTGGTTCCGATCGAGTCCCCATCGATCCAGTCCACGATGACACTCGTCTTCATGTCGGCGCGAATCTCGAGTTGCGCCGAGCCATCGATGCTGACGGCAACCGGCTCGCCGTCGAAGGCAATGATGCAGCCGTCGCGGCGGTGCTTGCCGGCGACGGCTTCGATCGTGGATTCCCATGCGGCCGGCTCGGAGAACAGCGAGACGCGCAGTCGAACCAACGCCGACGACTCCTCGACGGGCGGGCCGGGATCCCAACCTTCCCGCACGAGCCGATCGACTCCAGCCAGCGTCAGCTGAGAGCTCGACGTCAGGTCGGTGAGTTTGAGCTCCGGCACGTAGGCGTCGCCCCGATCGATGAGCGCTGCCATCGACTCAACGGTTGCTCGACTCTCGTTGATGGTGGCGACCCGCTCGTCGATATCGGCCTCGAGCCGAACTCCGTGCGACACCACGAGCGCTGCGAACAGCACTCCGACTGCGACCACCACCCGCCGTTTGATCAACACGATGTGGGACACGATGAAGGGCGCGAGCAACAGCGCCACATTGGTCGCCACGGCGCCGCGTTCCACGTTGGCTCGTGTCCGCGACACCAGCACGAGGTAGACGAAGGCGCTCGCCAGGAGCACGACGTCGAAGACCGAGAGCCGGCGTTTCGCTATCAGCCAAACCCCTGCACCGACGGCCAGCACGAAGAGTGGCCACCCCAGCAAGCTGGGGAGGCCGGTGATGTTGACCAGGAGGTTCCGGACGTTGACGACGACTGCGCCCGGCACCTCGAGCGGCGTTCTGGCGGCCTGAGCGGCACTCTCGTTCAGCACGTCGAACGCGAGAAACCAGATTGCATAGCTGGCACCTGCGGCAAACAGCGGCCAGAACCAACGACCCAACCGGCGCACGATCAGCAACCCGAGACCCATGCCGAGAAGCGACGACACACCGATACCGGCCGACATGACCGCGAGCTGCATGAGTGCATAGACCGCCAGGAGATCGCGCCGGGCAGGCTCAGGGCGGGCATCGATGATCATGGCGGCACCGATCGCGGATGCGATCGCCAGTAGCGCACCGATGTGGGCGGCCTGGAAGTAGTAACTGCCGGCAAAGACCGTGATCACGGCGACTGCACCGAGGGCGGCCGCCGGGTGCGCACCCCTTCTTCGCATGACCCACCAGGAGAACACGGACATGCCGCCCCACGCGATCGCCCGGGGCAGATAGTGAACGGGCCAGAACTCCATGCCCGCAATGGCGTACAGCAAACGGGTCTGCAGCGCGGCCGGTACCTGCCAATGGCCGAAGTGCGGTCGAAGGATGCTCTCGACGTCGGTGACGCGACGCAAGGCGAGGAAGTCCCACACGTCGCTGTAGAACCAGACGTTCCGGCTCCAGATCGCAACAATCACGGCGCCGACGACGACCACGAGCGCAACTACCGACCGTTCGAAGCGGAACCGGGGGTACGGCGGACGCGGCTCAGGGGTGAACCGTGGTCGCGCCGTGTCTGTGCTCATTTCCAGTGTCTCCGCACCATGGCGGCTGGACCCCCCAAACGTTCGACGTGATCCACCACCGAGATTGCGAGCGCCATTATCGCGGCAGCCGCAGCAACGAGATCCAGCAGCTGGTGCCCTCAAGTCGAGTCGGTATCCTGCGCAAAACCCGCCGGCGGATGCCGCCGGGAATCGAGCCTGGGAACACAATGGCGGCGTCACATCCGATCCGATTCCACGTCGCCCATACGCCGGCGGCCGCGCCGGGCTACGTCCTCGAGGCACTCGACGCCAACCAGAATGTCAACGGTCGGTTCACGCAACGCTGTGCCGAGACGCTCGAGGCGATGACCGGGGCCGGCCGGGTGTTGATCACCCACTCGGCGACGGCGGCCCTCGAGATGGCGGCCATGGTGTTGCAAGCCGTGCACGGGGCAGACCAGGTCTTCATGCCCTCGTATACGTTCTCCTCGACGGCGAACGCCTTCATCAGAGCCGGCTACGACGTCCAGTTCATCGACGTCGACCCGCAGACGATGAGCCCCGGGCTGGCGGAGTTCGTCGCAACGGACGCACCAGCGAACGCCGTGGTGGTCCCCGTTCACTACGCCGGCAATCCCGGAGAGGTCGACGCCATCACCGAATGGGCGGAGGACCGTGGCGTCTGGGTCGTCGAGGACGCAGCCCAGTCGTTGGGATCGACGATCGGGGATCGTCATGCCGGGACGTTCGGAACGCTGGCGGCGGTGTCGTTTCATTTCACCAAGAACATCCACAGCTCCATGGGCGGCGCCCTGTACATCAACGATCCGGAGCTGGCCGATCGGACTACCTACATCTGGGAACGGGGCACAAATCGGCAGGCGATGTTGCGCGGCCTGGTCGACAAGTACTCATGGGTCGAAGTCGGATCGAGCTTCCAGTCGACGGAGCTGCAGGCGGCGTTGCTGCTGGCCGGATTGGAGGACTACGACGAAGTCGTCGCCCATCGGCGCGAGTTGTGGGACCGATATGCGGCGATGCTCTTCGGCCGTGAAGACGCCGGACTGTTCACCCAACGGTGGCGTCCCGATGCCCGCAACAACCACCACGCGTTCTACGTGCGGCTGGCGAGCCCGGAGTCGGCTGAGGATCTCCGCATCACCCTCAAGTCCGCTGCGATCGACGCGTACATCGGCTACGTGCCGCTGCACTCGTCGCCCTACGGCGAGGCGCACGGATACTCACGAGACTTGCCGGAGACCGATCGTTGGGCGGAGTGCGTGCTGCGCCTGCCCATCCACACCGGGATGACCGCAGGAGATGCCGATCGTGTCGCCGCCGTCATCGTCGACTGGCTGTCCGACTGACTCGCGGTAGGCGACCGATCAACCGGCAGACCGGCGCACCGCGTCGATGACCGCCCACCGTGCCTCCGTCTCACGATGCGTCGTCTCGACCCAGGCAGCATCGTGTCGATGCCGTGCAATGTCGTCCAGCATGGCGGCGAACTGGTCGGTTGCCGCGTAGGGGCGTTCGGTGCGGCCGCCCCAGCCGTCGATGAGCGTCAGTGGTTCGTCGAAAGACGGCGGCTTCGAGAACGGCCGAGCGACCTCGATCGTGCCGGCCGTGCCGACCAGTCGAGCGAGGTTGGCGTAGGCAGATCCCATGCCCCAGGAGCATTGGAAGGACCGACCGGCACCGTCGGTGAGCGTCGCCGTTCCGGCGATATCGACCTCTCCGCCCCCCTGGAAGACCGACCCGTTCACCTCGACCTCGGCCGAACCCAGCAGGCGGACGGCCATCGACAGCGGGTACACGCCGGCGTCGAGAAGTGCTCCGCCACCGGCAGCGGCGCGGTAGCGAAAGTCGTCGGCACCGAGATGCGGAAAGGAGAACCGGGCGTACCCGTGAACGAGATCGCCGACCTCGTCACTACCGATCAGTTCCTCGACGGCCCGGAACTGGGGATGGTGTTGGTAGGCCATCACTTCGACAAGCACGCTCGACGCCCCACGGGCCGCAGCGATGAGTCGGTTCGCATCGTCACCGAGTACCGCCAGCGGCTTCTCACAGATCACCACCGGGACCCCGGCGTCCAACGCGGTGGCGCACGGTGCGAGGTGATCGGCCGGGGTGGTCGCCACGTAGACGGCATCGGGCCGCTCGGATTCGAGTGCGTCGTCGAGATCCGTGAAATAGGCCACACCATGCTCCGATCCGATCTCGGAGGCCGCCTCGGGCCGTGACGACACCACGGCCGCCAACGACCAACCCTCGGCGGCCGCCACCGCAGGGAGGACCGTCTTCAATGCATGGCGGCCGAGGCCGACGAGGGCCAAACGCAACGGTTCGGGAGCCATCAGGCGCCCACCATGGAGATCAGCCGGAAGAGGTGTGGGTTCACCCAGGCATCTTCTCGGAAGAGCTGTTTGATCTGCCACATCGACAGCCAGCGGAACCCGTCCGGCAGCTCGATCGGTTCGTCCGGCGGGAGTTCGACCACGATGCCGAGATTCCGCTTGTTGAACAGCCGGCCGCCATCTTCCGACAGCCAGGCCTGCGCCACGACTTCGCAGCCATCGGCCACCTCGGGGTAGAACCAGCCGGCAAACGTGGGAAGTCGCCCGCCGTGAGCCCGTCGAAGGTTGCTGAACGTCGCTTGCACGGCCGGGCTGAGCGATACCAATTCGTAGTTGCCGGGCTCTGCCTTGGCCTGCACGAGGTAATGCGGGATCCCGTCGAATCGTCGTCGGGGCAGCCCGAGGATGCCTCCATCGTCGCCAACCTGGGTCATGACCGGCTGGCACCATCCGGCGGCACCGACCTCGCGGCTCTCCGACATGGAAACCTCGATCGTCTCGACAACGAAGAACTCCCCCGACTCGTGCCGGAGATAGCCCGTGCCCTCCTCGACTTCCCAACCGCGGCATTGGTCGACCGGGATCCGTGTGACAGTCATCGGGTTCGCCGAGCGCTGGCCGAGGAACCAGGCGCGAACGTCCTCGAGATCGCCGAAGAGCGACCAATCGCGCACCGACTCAACCGCAGCCTCGGCAGGAACCTGCCCCGGGTCGTCGAGTCCGAGCTGACCCAGGGTCGACCGATACGCCGCCACGGTTTCCTCGAACGTCACTTCCACCACCCGACTCGACTCGAGGCACTCTACCGCTGCGCCCGGAGGGGCCCTCTGGTCCGTGTCGCCGGGTCGTTCGCTCGTACACTCGCAGGCATGTCCGACCGTCCGTCCCGAGCCGACTCGCGAATCCGGCCCCTCGCCGAGTCGGGTGCCATTGCGGTCGGCACGGCCGTGAACGGCATCGCGGCGTACCTCTACATCGCGATCGGGACGCGGACGTACGGCGAGGTCGAGATGGCGCCCGTCGCCGTGCTGTGGACCTTCTGGGCGATCTCCGTGGCGTTGTTCATGTTCCCGCTGCAGCACTGGGCGATCCGCCGCATCGCGATCGACGGATCGACCAGCGGCGTCGGCGGTGCCGTGCCCCGGCTCGCTGCGGTCGTGGTCGGAGCGGCCGTGCTCTTGGCCGGAGGGGCGTGGCTGGCGTCGGATCGCCTCTTCGGATCCACCGGCGTCGGCTGGCCGCTCCTGGTCTTCCTGATCACGGTCGGATCCGCTTTCGCAGGTCTGCAACGGGGTGTGCTGTCGGGTCTCGAGCGGTACTACGCAACCGCAGCGAATATCGCTGCGGAGAACCTGCTTCGCCTTGGTGCCGGGATCGTGGTCGCCGTCACCGTCGATTCAGTTCTGTGGTTCGCGGCGACCCTGGCCTTGGGGCCGCTCGTCGCCGTCTTCTGGCCGGAAACGCTGCGTCTTCCCATTCGGAGCGGAGTCCGTCAACCCGTCTTTGCGTTCCTCGGTGGCCTCGCCGGAGGCATCCTCATCGCCCAGGTCATTCTCAACGCGGGACCCGTGGTGCTCCAGGCGATTGGGGGCGCTGAGGAGGCCGTCACGGCGCTGTTCCTGAGCCTGGCGCTGTTTCGTGCCCCGTATCTCCTTGCGTTGGGGGTTGCGACGCGTCTCACCGCTCCGTTGACCGCGATGGTCGTCGCCGACGACTCGGCCGGTCTGCGACGTGTCGCCACGATCATCAGCGCGGCCACCGCTGCGGTTGCGGTCGTTGCCGGAGTCGTCGGCTATGCGCTGGGGCCGTGGGTGATCGACGTCGTGTTCGCTCCGGCGACGCCGAGTGAGGCGACCGTCGTTGCCACCATCGCGGCGGGAAGCACCGTGGCATTGGGCGGGCTCGGCCTGATCCTGATCCTGCTCGCGCAGGGCAGGACCCGAGCCATTCAGGGATCGTGGGTGATCGGGCTCGTTGTCGGGCTGGTCCAACTCATCGTCTGGCCCGGCACCGAGATCACCCGCGTCGTGGCGGCCTTCGTCGGGGCCGAGTTGGTCGCGGTCGCGGCCATGGCGGCAATGCTGCTGCGGCCGTCCTCGGGCACGTCGGTGTCGGCTATCAGCCGCCCGGCGCCCAAGCCGTGAGATCGAGGTTGAACGCCTCCGAAAGCGCAGCGTTCCAGGGGGCGAAGTACGCCTCGAGGTCATGCCGCAACGACGGGCTCAGCGGGTCGTGAGCCCCGTCGGCGGCGTTGACGACCGCGTTCAGCGTCGGCGGCACGAATCCGGCATCGAGTCCGAGGAAGCTGTAGAGCTGGGCGATGGCATCGCCGGATCCGACCGTCTCCTCGAAGACCATCACGTGCAGTCGCTCCCGACCGAAACGTTCGACGTATCGCTGGAGATCATCGACGTACCGACCCCGCTTCCGGTATGCGAACGGGTTGGCGCCGATCCGGCGTTCGCCGACCAGGAACCACTCACCGTCCTGAACCACTCGAGCGTCCTCGTCGCACGTGAGCGCCTCCTCGACCGACAGAGTTTCGAGGCCGTTGTCGGACGAGAACCGGTAGTTGGACACGGCCCGATCGACCGGGTTCCGCAGAATGGCGAGGATCGATGCATTCGGGATCGACGCCGCGATCCGGTCGGCGGCAACCGTCGACTCCAAGTAGCCGACGCTCTTCTCGCCGCGCAGCTGCCCGGGCTCGGCGTGTCCGAAGTACTCCTGCTCGTACCAGTCGAGACCCCGCCGGTACTGATCGTCGTCGAAGAAGAACTTCGGCTCCGGCCAGACCGGCCGAGCCATTGCGATCCCGGGGTGCTCGTCGAGAACGCGGTGCAGGTAGGTCGTGCCGGAACGTTGGGCCCCGACGACGAAGAAGTGTTCAGCCATCGCCGCCAACGATGGTGCGGATGTGATACCCGTACGTCTGGCTGGACTGATTGAGAAGGCGCACCAGATACTCACCCAACATCGAGATGATCAGCAGCGTGACGCCGTTGAAGAACGTGAGCATCAACGCCACGGACGTCCATCCCGGCACAGAACTCCCCACGACCAGGTTCCTGATGAAGATGTATGCCGTCAGCGCAAAGGCGATTCCGGTCACGAGAAGGCCAATGCCCGAGACGAGCCGCAGCGGGTAGGACGAGTAGTTGAACAGGATCCGAAACACGACGGCCAGGATTCGCGCCAGGTTGTAGTTGCTCGTCCCGACCGTTCGCGGCCGGTGTTCCACGGGCACGTTGGCGCGCTGGCGCGAGAACATGAGGGCCAACCCGGGGATGTACGGGTACGCGGTTCGATAGTCGACCATGCGGTCGATCACGTCGCGCCGGATACACCGGAAGTTGGTGAGCACGAACTCCTTGGGCTTGCGGAAGATCCGACGGTTCATCCAGTCGACCAGACCGCTGCCCCAGCGCCGAAAGAGCGAGTGCCGCTTCTGGTGGAACCGGCCGACTACGAGGTCATATCCCTCCTCGGCCTTGCTCAGCAAAGGAACGATCTCCTCGGGTGGGTTCTGCAGGTCGTCGTCCATGGTGATCGCGTACCGACCCTTGCTCAGCTTCAGTCCGGCAAAGACGGCGGTGTGTTGCCCATAGTTCTTGAGGAGGTCGACGGCCACGATGCGGTCATCGTCGGCGGCTCGCTCGGCCACGACGTCCCACGATGCGTCGGTGCTTCCGTCATTCACGAGGATCAGCTCGTAATCGATGGCGGCTTGCTCGCAGACCTTCGTCGTCTGATCGATGGTCTCGCCCACCACGCCCTCGCTGTTGTAGACGGGGATGATGATGCTGCACGTCGGTTGGTGTGTGCCCAAGAGAACCGCCAAGTCGGCCGTCGGAGCAGCCATGGTAACCCTCGGGAACGAACGCTCCCCTGCCCGAGTGGGACTAGGGGAACTCGATGAGTTCGATGGTCTCGGCAATCCGCTCGCCGAAGGTGATGACCCTTTCGAGCCCGAAGGTGCCCTCGAGCGAGCCCGCCGAGATGAAGAGCAGGCCCCGTTCGGTCTCGAACAGCCAGATTCGCCCATTGGCCGGGGGGCCCCATTGCAGCCCCCCGTCGCTTTCGACGGCCAAGAGGGGACTGAAGTCCGGCCCGCGCACCAGGTCGAACGCTCGGCCACCGTTCCACGCACGCGACCACTCGACTTCGACGAACGACTCAACTGCAGGTGTCAGTAGCTGCAACGCCTCGTCGACCGAGGCGAGCGGATCACGAGTTATCGGGTCAAAGGCGTAGGACACCGTGACCTCGGACACGGACGAAACCATCACCTGAACCGCCACATCGTCCGGATCGAGCGAGGCCGGCTCGGCCAGTTCGAACTCGAGCCCGCCGAGCGAGGGAATCCGGACGACGCCCGCCGGAGCGTCCGCGCGCGCCCCCGCCTCCCACGGCCGCAACGCCGGGATGGGATGAGGGGCTGCCGGCCCGAATCCGAGCGTCACGAGAACGTCGGCCACCTTCCCGAACAATGCGGAACTCCCGCTGGCCACCACCACAATCGGATCGAGGCCGGGCTCATCGATCCACCAGACTCGATAGCTCGTTCCGAGATTCAGCCCGACGTCCGCAATGCCTCGGCTCGTGACGAAGTACGAGCAGAAAGCTCCGGGTCCGCAGTCGGCTCCGTCTGGCAAGGCGAGATCGAACCGGATCGCAGGACGACCTCCGATCTCCGTCTCGACTCGGCCGGACACGGTCACCTTTCCTTCGGTGTCGATCAGCCAAGTCTCGAGCTCGGTAGCCGCTATCCCGTCGCCCAGTTCGATCGGTTGCGTTGGCTGCTCCGGATCAGAGAGCTCGGTGGCACGAATGAAGACCAACGTGCCGTCGCTGCCGCCGTCGGTCGCCGACTCCGAGAACTCGACGAATCCAGCTTGACTACGACCAAACACCCATTCGGCCTCGAATGTGATCGAGAAGGGAGTTCCAACCTGCTCCACGAGGAACGGCCCTTGGACGACGCGAGACGGGCCGATCAGTTCCGTTGCGTTCGGATCGAAACGAGCACTCGTCGTCGGAGGCGCCGGATCGGTCGCCGGCGGGATCTCCTCCACCCGGTTCGACAACAGCGTGGGCAACCCGACCAACAGCGCCACGACCACCGCAACGACGACCGGAATGACCCAACGCCTTCGCTGCCTCGCCGGGACCGGGGTCAGCCGCTCCAGCTCACCGACCTCGCGGTCCTGGATCACGGCCAGGGCGACGGCGGCGGCCGGACGGTCCTCGATCACCGTCACCGGTGCCGGATTCGCCAGCCGGAGCCGCTCGAAGGCGCGATCGTCGATGGTCATGGTGTCTGCTCCCGGCCGATGTCGTGTTCGGGGGTCCTCGGCCCGAGCGCCTTGGCGAGGCGCCGCCGGGCCCGGGTGAGCCGCTGCTGAACGGCGTTGAGGCTGATCCCGAGCACCTCTGCGATCTCGGGACCGGTCAATTCCTCCCAAGCGGCGAGACGGAGGATCTCTTGATCCGGTGGCCGCAGCCTGGCGAGCGCCTCGAGTACCTCGTCGTCGACACTTCGCTGGACAACGACCGACTCCGGCGTCTCCGGTCCCCGGCGAGCCTGTCCGCCAACCCGGTTCACGAGGCGATCGTGTCGTGACGATGACCGCCACCGGTTGCTCACCACACGACGGGCGACTCCGTACAACCAGGGTCGTGGCCGGGCAATAGGCAGATCCTCGATGCGTCGCCACGCCACGGCGAACACGTCGGCGGTCGCATCGGCGGCGGCGTTCCATCCCACCCGGCGTGCGCAGAACGCATGCACCTCGTCGTAGTGCATCTCGTACAAGTCGATGAACGTCTTCTCTTGGAAGTCCACCTGGGCCGGGTCCCGGGTTGCCTACATCTGCAGAGTGTCCGCCTCGCTCGCAATACTGACACCTGTCAGTGCGAGGTGACGGCCGGACATTCACGGAACGAACAACCGGCCGGACACGACGGAGGGAGAGCCCGTGCAGATCCGCACGATGTTGCTGCTGGTAGTGGTGCTCGCGATCGTTGCAACGGCGTGCGGCGATGGTGGAGGTGGAGCGGCGACCACGACCTCATCTGTGGCACCAACGACGGCTCCTGTGACGGACACGACTCTGGCGCCGGAAACGACGACCAGCACCCCGCCGCCACCCACCACCCGGGGCCCACGACCCGATCCCGGGCCGGTTGCCGATGGGCCCACCCTCGAGGGGCAGTACACGGCGATCGCACCCGGCACATACCGGACGGAAAGGCTCGGGTGGCCGTTGTCATTCTCGATCACCGGAGAGTGGTGGGTGCAACCGAATGAACCCGGCCGGGTCGTCATCACCCATCCCGATTCCATCGGACCGGGTGATCGGGACATCGTGTTCTTCCGGCCGACATTCCTCGCCGATCCACACAACCCAATGGCTGCCCTCGACACCCAGGACGGTTGGGAACTCACCGACATCGAGGGATGGCTCGACGGCCTGGCGCCGTCGATCTCGATCCGCAACCGCAGCACCTCCACGATCGGGTCGTACGACGCCACGGTGTTCGATGTCACGTTGCCGGACAACTTCCCGTGTGGTCCCGAAGCGTGCGTCTTCTTCGCTCACAATGCGCGAATCGCCTTCATCGACTTCTTCCCGGGCAACGACTTCCGCGTCTACTGGATCGATGGCGGTGAGCGGGAACCGCTCGCCATCTGGATCGGATCGGGCGCAGTCGCCGACTGGTTCGCCACTGCGGAGACCGTGCTCGACACCGTGGCCCTCGGCGATCCGGGACCTCACCCCTTGGATCCGGACGCTCCGTGGGAGGGCGGTGTGCCCGCCGACGTGCCCGCCGGATACGCTCGATTCCCAGCCGGTGACGGGATCGGGTTCACGCTGGACCAGGAGCGCTTCGTCTTCCAGAACAACGGGCTCGTGGCGGTGACGCTCGCAGTCAGCGGCGTCGTGACCTTCTTCTTCCCGATCTCCGACGGCTCCGGCGACCCCGTAGCGACTGTCGACGAAGTCGAGGAGGCAATCCGCACATCGTCCGCCGAAGTCGCCGTCGGCGAACCTGAGCCTGACCTCCCGTTCGATGCTCGGGTGCTCGACTACCGAGCGCCCGGATTCGAGGGCGAACTGCTCCTGAAGTGGGATGACACGCCGGATCGCGGCGCGGCAATGGACCGGCTGGCCCGGATTTGGATCCTCGACACGCCCCGAGGGCCGCTCGTCGTGACGGCACAGACCGAAGGGGACGAAGCCGAGTTCGAAGTCGTGGTTGCGTTGGCACGGCAGCTGCTGCCGACGCTCGAACTCGTCGATCTGCCTTGATCTCGACCCGGCGTCTCGCCGGGAAGGGCACGGAACCGGGGACCGGGTTCCCCGGTTCCGTTGCGTCGGCGACTGAATCGCCAGAGTTCGCAGGCATCGATAGGCTCACCGTTTGTCGTCCGAAGGAGGCCGCTCATTCACGCCGACCTGGTGATTCGCTGGATTCATCTGCTGGCCGCCGCCGTGTGGACGGGTGGGCTCATCACTCTCGGGGCGCTCGTCGTCGCCGTGCGGCGCAGCGGCGGCGATCGGGGCGTACTCCAGGCGATGGCGCGACAGTTCGGTCGTGTTTCGTGGGCGGCCATGGCCATCTCCGTACTCACCGGCGTGCTCCAGGTCGAGCGACTCGGCTTCGACTGGGCCGACGGTGCCCTCTCGCTGAAACTGACCCTCGTCGTGCTCGCCGCGGGGCTGGCCTACGCCCACCAGCTGACCGCAAAGCGGACCTCGCCCGCCGTTCGCGGCATCATCCAGGCAGTGATCCTCCTCCTGAGTATCGGGATCTTCGGCGCCGCCGTGAATCTCTAGCGACGGAGACGGAACCCGCGGGCCCGACGCCGGCGTCCTACCGTTGACGGTTGGAGGAAGTGCGATGGAACGCGTCCGCTTGATCAGGGCATCCGGGGTCGTTCTGGCGCTGCTCGCCGCAGCAGCGATCGCCGTGAGCTTGGCCGCCACGTCGTATGCCTGTTCACGGCCGGCCGGACCCGACCCTCCCATGTCCGACTACGTCGGGGACGCCGATGCCGTCATCGTCGGGACGCCGGTCGATGTCAGGCGCGATGGCGAGGACAACGTCTGGACCATCGCAGTCGATCAGGTCGTGAAGGGCTCAGTGGGTGCCAAGGTGGAGATCCGCGCCTACGCGGGTCACACATCCTGCGGGGGACCCGCCGAGTACCCGATCGGTGAGGAAGCCGTCTTTCTGTTGAGCGGCGATCACGGGAGCGTCGTCGAGGCCGAAACGCTCATCGGCGCCTTCGAGCCGCTCCCCCTCCCCACGTCGGACCGACCGATCGCCGGCGTGATGGCGCTGCGGCGCGGACCCGCCCGGGTGGTGGCGTTCGACGATCTAGGAGAAGTCGTCGCCTATGGCTTCGGGTCCGGATTCGTACGCGACATCCAGGTCTGTGAGGAAGCCGGCGTCCTGGCCGAGGTCGTGGGCGGCCATATCGAGCTGCGGTCGCTCGAGACCATGAACATCGTGAGCGTCCTCGATCCCTTCGGGGACCTCGACGCCGACGATCGCCCTTGGTTCTGGGAGTTTGGCTGCTACGGATCGGGTCCGGATGGTTTCGTGTTCGCCAACGGAGGTACGACGCATTGGGAGACCACGATCGTGACCTTCGACGCCGATGGTCGCGCCGAGCACGAGTTCGTCCCGATAGAAGAGGCCACGTTCGATGAGCGCTCCGGGGTCATGTATGGCGTCAAGCAGAACGGCACGCTGCATCGGTTCGACCCGGCCACGATGACCCGCCGCAAGGTGAAGGAAATGCCGGAGGACAGCAGGGTGTGGTACATCGACGTGGGTGCCGACGGCACGATGGCGGCACTCCTTGGCTCCAAGTCGAGTGCGCGGGATCTCGTGCTGTTCGACCCTGACGATGTTGCATCGTCGTGGCGGGAGATCGCGGTACCCGCCCGCGGCGAGATCTCCTGGCCCCAGGCCCTCTACTGGCTCGACGACGATCTGGTCGGCGTCGTGCGACCGTTCCACGGCGGCGGAGCCGCACTGCTCGATGTCTTCGATTCCGAGCTTGCACACGTCGCAACGATCGATGTCACCTGGACGACCAGGGCGTTCGCCTCGGGCGGAGGGCTGGCACAACTGATCGGCGACACGGGTGGATCGCACCTCGTTTGGTTCGGAGCCGATGGCCAGGTCGCAGGGTCGGACCTGGAGTTCTACCCGCGGGGTCGCGCGGAGGCCGTCGCAGTGAGCGAAGACGTTCGCGTCGTCGCTCCGGCTGGGATCCGTGTCGGTTGGGACACGTGCGGTGCTCCCTGGGATGGACCGGCCGATGCCTGCGCCGACCAACCGTTCGCCCCGACTGTGTGGGGCACCGAACCGACACTCGACGCCGCATCGTCCGGCGACGAAAGGCCGGGCGATCCGGGCACCGGTCGAGCCCTGCCGATCGCAATGCTCGCCACCCTGGGCCTTGCCGGTGTCCTGGGGGCGGCTGCGCTCCTTGCGAGACGACATCGACCAAGGACCTGAGCGACGTCGGGTGACGGGCTACGTCGTACGCAGTACGTCAGAACGCGACAACACCCCCGAACCCGGATGCGGGTCGGGGGTGCCGGGTCGACGAGCTAGCGCTTGCGCTTGTGCCGGTTGGCCTTCAGGCGCTTGCGGTACTTGTGCTTGCTCATCTTCTTCCGGCGCTTCTTGACGAGTGAACCCAATGCAAACCTCTTAACAACAGCTGAAATGTGTGGGATCGCCGCTCACCCAGGGCTGCCGGGGTGCGGCCGCCCATAGGTTCGCGGACCTGCCGGTGTTACGCAAACGCTACGCTCGCACCAGGATGGACCCCCAGGACTTCTTGCCGTTCCTCGACACTGCCCTCGACGGCATGCTGGGCATTGCAGCGACGCTCGGCGACGACCTGATCAACGAACGGCCTGACCTTCCCGGCGCCAACTCGGCCTACGCCATCGTCACCCACTGCATCGGAGTGACCGATTGGTGGATCGGCGCCATGGTTGCCGGGCATGCGAGTGATCGCGACCGCGACGCCGAGTTCACCGCGAGCGGTACGGTCGCCGAACTCGGCGCCGCTGTCGATGCGCTCATGGTCCGGATGCGCACCGATCTCGCCGAGATGAGCCCCGCCGCCCCGATCCGCCATCCCGAATACCTCCCCGAGGGCTCACCGGCACGCACCTGGAACCAATCCAAGGCCCTCATCCACACGCTCGAAGAGCTCGCCCAACACCACGGGCAACTCGAGCTGACCCGGGACGTGCTCGTCGCGGGGCAGGCCTAGCCGCCGGTTTCACGTCTCAGGTCCCAGGTCTCACGTCTCAGGTCGACTTGGGACTTGCGACTTGGGACTTGGGACTTGGGACTTCAGCTTGCCGAGGTCGCCGGCCTGCGGCGTACCAAAGCGGGCCCCGGTACCATCTCGGGAATGCGCCCGGTCATTGGTATCACGACGCGGCCCAAGTTAGTTGCGAGCTCCGCCGGCGAGTCGGAGACGCACACGCTGCAGCGCACCTACACGCAGTCGGTTCTCAGGGCCGGTGGCGTTCCGGTGCTGCTGTCGCCTGTCCCGGACCGCGACGTCGCAACCGTTGTCGACCGGCTCGACGGACTGGTCCTCTCCGGCGGGGGCGATATCGAAGTCGAACGATACGGCGGGACCGCCAACGATCGGATGTACGGCATGGACTTCGACCGCGATGAGTTCGAGATCCAGCTCGCCCTCTGTGCTGCGGAACGACGACTGCCCACCCTTGCGATCTGCCGTGGCATGCAGGTGGTCAACGTCGCCCTCGGAGGCACGCTGATCGAGGACATCCCCACCGAGATCGGCTCGATGGACCACTCAGTGATCGGTCACCACGTCTTCGACGGACATCAGCACGTGCGGCTCGAGGCAGGATGCCGAGTGGCCGACGCAGTCAAGAAGATCGACCTCGAGGTCAACTCGATCCATCACCAGGCCGTCCGGGACCTCGCCCCGGGATTCCGCGCCGTGGGCTGGGCCGACGACGGTGTCATCGAGGCCATCGAGCACCACGATCCCGATTGGCCCCTGCTCGCGGTGCAATGGCATCCGGAGTATCTCGGCGAAGCCGACGACGAAGCCTCGTGGAACCTCTTCCACACGCTCGTCGAATACGCCAACGCCCGAGCCCTGGCCCTGTAGGGCCGGCGATCAACCGCCCTGCTCGGCGCGCCACTGCTCCACGTATTGCTTCTGCAGCTCTGCAGCACGTTTGACATCGAAGGCGAAGTCGATGGCCAGCATCAGCTCGACGTCGATGTCCTCCAACCAGGAGAGCCACTGCTGTTTCACGACCCATGACCCGGCCGTTTGGTCCAACGCATAGGTCATGAGGGCGGGCGAACCACCATCCAGCCGAATCTGCCACACCGATCGTTCCGGCTCCGGGTAGAACGGCTCGTGCGGAGAACTTCGCGACAGGAGGCAGCGGGTCACGCCGTTCGTCGCCGTGCTGCACTCGTCGACGACGACTTCTGACTCGAGCAACGACCACAGCTCGAAGAGGTTGGCGACGATAGGTGCGTCGTCCTGCTCGCCTGGATAGGGGCCGTCGAAGGACTCGGCGGAGAGGACTCGAGCACCGGCTGCTTCCACGTCGCCCGAGCTGAGCTCTTCAGCCATTTGCTCGAGGAATGACGCGGCTGCTGCGTCGAGTGCCGGCGTCTCAGTTGTGGGGGCCACGCTCGTCGACGAGGTTGCCGTTGTCGATGTCTGTTGTAGAACGGTCGACTGAGTCGGCGCAGCCGTTGGCGGCACGACGCCGGTGGTGGCAGGAGGCGTGACGTCTTGGGCGCCGCGAGCTGCGAACAGCACGACTCCAACGACGAGCGCGGCTGAGAAGGCAACGACCGCCACTGTCACGCGGGACCTGGGCGAACGCCTGCGATCGGGTGCTGATGGGATCGCTGGTTTTGTGTCGACCATGGTCATTCTCCTCTCAACCGCTTCGAAGGCGATGTCGGGACTCCATGCCTGGGCAGGCATGTCCGCCTCGGGCGCGTACGCGTCCGTCAGCGACAGTTGCTCGAGGAGGCGGGCACGGCTCATGAGTCAGCTCCCTCCGATGTTGCGGTGATCCCGGCTCCCGATGGAACGAAGAGCGAGCGGCGAGCCGCCCGTTCGAGTCGTTTGGCAGCACGGGCCGATCGTTTCTTCGCCGCCTCGACCGTGCATTCGAGAACCGCTGCGATCTCGGGCAGGGAGAGCCGCTCGTAGGCCCTCAGCCGGAGGATTTCCTGATCGCTCTCTCGAAGGCTCGCCAGCGCCTCGAGAAGCGCGGCTTGCTCGGCGTTCCGCACGATGACCGCTTCGGGGCCCGGTTCCGGGTGTCGAGCTTGTCCGTTCAGCTTCGTGCGCAGGTTGGCGAGCCGCCTCGCCGACCGTCGCATCTCACTGACCTGGTACCTCGCAACCGTGTACAGCCACGGCAGCGCCGCATCGCCCGCTGGGACGTCGTTGATCCGTCTCCAGGCCACCGAGAAGACCGCAGCGGCGGCATCGTTGGCATCCTCCGAAGCGAGGCGACGATGGCAGTAGCGGCTGATCGCCTCGTAGTGCTCGTCGAACAAGTGACGGAGCCTTGTTCGGTTGGCCGCATCCGATGCCACAGACTGCTCTCCCTCGAGGATCATTCACCCCGCTTGTGGCCAGCGCCGACCCAATGGGGACACAGAATCTTGCCAAGTCGAAGCAGCGCGTGCCGATGCGAGCCGCAGAGGCCTCGCAAACGGAGTCGGTGCCGGTAGCGGCGGCCGCCTAGGGGTCGCCGGCGATTCCACCCCGGACGAGTTTCTGCACCACGTCAACAGCTGCGTCGACCGCCGCGGCGGTCTGCTTGCTGACTTCGGTACCGAGGTCGAAGTTGGTTGCCGGGATCGACACGACATACGTGCGACGCGGTGGATCACCGACGGAGTCCACCATCGAGAGCACCGAGGGCGGATCGCCATGGTGGGTCATCACACCGCCTGCCGAGGCGACAGCGTCGAGCTCGCGCACGGTGACCTCCACGTCGTCGACACTCGCGTCGACGAAGACCACGACGTCCTTACCGGCGATGTCGAGCGCCAACTCGGGGGTCAACTGCGTGACCGAACGAACCGTGACACCTGCGATTTGGCGCGCTTCGATATGGTCGGCCACTCGCCGACCTGCGCCGTCGTCGCCGCGCAGGTCGGATCCGTAGCCGATGACCAGCGCGTCAGTCGCGACGCACCTCGCTGATGACGGCACCATCGGCATCGACCATCGTCACGACGAGTGGCATCTGCCCGAGGGCGTGGGTCGAGCAGCTGAGACACGGATCGAAGGCTCGGATTCCGGCTTCGATCCGATTGAGGATCGGCTCCGGGATCTTCGGACCGTCGATCCACTCCGTTGCGATCTGGTGCACCGTGGCGTTCATCGCCAGGTTGTTCTGCCCCGTTGCGATGATCATGTTGATCCGCTCGAGCAAACCGTTCGGATCAACGTGGTACTCGTGGAACAGGGTCCCGCGTGGGGCCTCAGACGCACCGACGGCGTGCTGGTGGTTCACGCCTGCGGTAGCCC
>JASJAX010000053.1 GCA_030066755.1 Acidimicrobiia bacterium | reverse complement strand
CATCCCTCGCAATCGCAGCGGGCTCACCACCTCTTCGAGCCCCATCGCGGTGTAGAAGGTCGGTGAGATCTCCAGCACCTCCTGGGCCGACGCCCCGTTGAGTCCATCGGCCAGGATCCCGGCGTATCCGCGGATCGTTGGCGACTCCCTGGGCACCTTGAAGTGCAGCTGGACGGCGTCGGCATCGTCCATCTCGAGAGCAACGAAGAACGGTGTTTGGCACTCGTGCACCTGCGTCAGCTCTTCGGGGCCGCTCAGGTGCGCAGGCGGGTCGGCGAGGCGATTGCTGTAGTCGACGAGCGCGTGGACCTTCAGATCGCGCGGGCTGGATGCGAACAACTCGACGAGGCGTTGAAGGGCGGCTGGCGGCTGGGACATGGTGCGTGGTAGCGATTGAGGCAATGCAACAATGGCGGGGTCGCTCGATACGGAGGATAGGCACGGTGACCGTCCCAACCGACACGCATCTCAAGTTCCAGGCATACGCCCATCCCGACAAGCTCGTCAGCACGGAGTGGTTGGCAGAGCACCTCGACGCGCCGGGTCTCGTGATCGTGGAATCCGATGAGGACGTCTTGCTGTACGAAACCGGCCACATCGCGGGTGCGGTGAAGATCGACTGGCATACCGATCTTCAGGATCCATTGAGCCGCGACTATCTGGATGCGGAGGCCTTCGCCGAGCTGATGTCCGCAAACGGAATCAGCCGTGACACGACCGTCGTGTTCTACGGCGACAACCACAACTGGTGGGCGACCTACGCCTTGTGGGTGTTCGAGCTCTTCGGGCACACGAACGCTCGGCTGCTCGACGGCGGGCGGCAGAAGTGGCTTGCCGAGGGTCGACCGCTCACCACTGATCCCGTCACCAAGGCGCGGACTGACTACCCGATCGTCGAACGGGACGACGACCGCATTCGGGCCTTCCGCGAGGATGTGATGCGCCATTTCGAGGCGGCGAAACCAATGGTCGACGTGCGCTCACCGGAGGAGTTCCGCGGCGAATTGCTCCACATGGCGGACTACCCGCAGGAGGGTGCACTGCGTGGCGGCCACATTCCCGGCGCTCACAACGTTCCGTGGAAACGGGCTGCGGAGGAGGACGGTGCGTTCAAGCCTCGGACCGACCTCGAAGCGATCTACCGCGGCGAGCTTGGACTGGCTCCCGACGACGAAGTGGTCACGTATTGCAGGATCGGAGAGCGATCCTCACACACCTGGTTCGTTCTGACGTATCTGCTCGGCCACGACCACGTGCGGAACTACGACGGGTCGTGGACCGAGTGGGGCAACCTCGTCCGGGCACCAATCGAAAGACCGTAGGCGCCGTCTGTCGGCGGTCCGGTACGCGGCAGCCCGTCGGCTCAGCTCGCTGAGGCCGAGTCTCAGGTCCCAAGTCGCAAGTCCCAAGCTGGGGGGGAGTGAGGACCTGGGACGTGTGACTTGCGACGTGGGACGTCCTCTCGCGTAAGCTGCGCCAATGGACGAGATCGAGACTCCGAACCCGAAGTGGGAAGGATCGACGGCACTGCTCGTGGTCGACGTGCAGCGTGGGCTCGAGGACGAGAGACACTACGGGAAGCGCAACAACGCCGGTTGCGAGATGCACATCGGAATGCTGCTCGACGCATGGCGTCAACAGCGGTGGCCGGTCGTGTTCGTTCAATACGACTCGAAGGACGAAGACTCGCCGCTCTATCCGGGGACGCCGGGTCATCACCTCAAGCCGGTTGCCGGTGGGGAGCGTGACCTTCTCGTCCGGAAGTCGGCGTCGTCGGCCTTCGTCGGCGATCCGGACTTGCATCAGTGGCTGCAATTCCACGGCATCACGGGCGTTGCGATCTGCGGCATTCAGACGAACATGTGCTGTGAGTCGACGGCCCGCCACGCCAGCGACCTCGGCTACGAGACACTCTTCGTGTTGGACGCAACCCACACCTTCGACCTGAAGCTGCCCGATGGATCGGTCATCCCCGCGGACGATCTCGCGCGGACGACTGCCGCCGTGCTTCAACACGAGTTCGCCCAGGTGGTTCGGACCAAGGATCTCGTGGGCTGAGGCCGGGTGGATGGTGCCGCGGGGTACCCATACGACTCGGGAGCGACTGAGCCGCTCAGGTATCGCGTTCGAGATGCGTCACGCCCTCGGGGCTGATAGTCACGCCAACCCTCGTTCCCGTAGGCATTGCCGATGAAGCGGCGGCGAGCAGGTCGACGCCGGCGACCCGGACGGTGGTTCGGTACCTGCCGGTGACGAATCGTGACTCGACGACGTGACCGGGGCCGGTCGGAGCGGGGGATACGGCGACGGCCTCGGGGGTGATGGTCATCGGGTTTGGCGCGTCGATCACACCGGCGGCGGCGAGCTGGTGTGCCGCCTTCCGGTCGATCACGTTCTCGTGGCCGATGAAACGGGCGACGAACGCGGATCCGGGGTGATTCCACAGATGCTCGGGCGAGCCGGTGCGGAGAATCTCTCCGGACCGCATCACGGCGATGTGGTCGGCAAGTCCAAACGCCTCGTGCTGGTCGTGGGTCACGTAGATCACGCTCAACTCGAGTCCTCGGAAGATCGACCGCATCTCACGCATGAGCGCTGAGCGCAGGTCGCGATCGAGCGCGCCGATGGGTTCATCGAGCATCAGGACGCGGGGAGATGGGGCCAACGCCCGGGCCAGGGCTACACGTTGTTGTTCACCTCCGGAGAGATTGCCGATGCTGCGAGTCGTGTACCCGGCGAGGCCGACGAGCTCGAGCATCTCGGAGACGCGCGCTCGAATCGCAGCTTCATCCCATTTCGCCATTCGAAGGCCGAAACCGACGTTCGCCCCAACGGATCGATGCGGGAACAAGGCATAGTCCTGGAACATCAGGCCGAAACCCCGCTCATGGGGCGGTACCCCGTCGATCGGTTCACCCATCCAGTCGACGTGTCCGCGCTCAGGTTGCTGGAGTCCGGCGATCACCCGCAGCAGCGTCGACTTGCCGCAACCCGACGGCCCCATGACGACGGTGGTCGATCCAAGCGGCACCGAGAGTGCGACGTCACGCAATGCAACGAGATCTCCAAACGACACCCTGACGTCGGTGACGGCCAGCATCAGAACTCGCCTCGGCCTTCGAACCGGAACCGATCCAGCACCAGCATGACGCCGCCGGTCAACACCATGAGGATCACGCTGAGCGCCATGGCCCGGCCAAACGTCTCTGATCCCGGCTGCCCGAGCAGCCGGAAGATGGCGACCGGCAACGTCGGTGCACCCGGGCGAGCGATGAACGAGGTGGCCCCGAACTCTCCGAGCGAAATGGCGAAGGCAAAACCGGTAGCGACGAGCGCGGCGCGCCCGACGAGTGGGAGGTCGACCTCGCGCCAGGTCTGGAGCGGGTCCGCCCCGAGTGTTGCGGCCGCCTCCCGCAACCGTGTTCTCACCGACCGCATCACCGGCACGGATGAACGTACGACGAACGGAATCGCAACGAGGGCGTGGGCGAGCGGAATCAGCCAGATGCTGGTGCGAAGGTCGATGGGTTCATCGAGCGCCAGCAGGAAGCCGAAGCCGATCGTCACCGCAGATGTGCCGAGGGGCAGCATCAGGACCGCGTCGAAGACGCGAGCTGTGCGCCCGCGCCGGTAGGCCACGACCGCAGCGGCCGCCAGGCCGACGATCACTGCGATCACCGAGGCCACCGCCGCGTACCGCAGTGACGTGCCCACCGCGGCCAGCGGCGAAACCGCCAAGGCGCCCACGTCACCGTCGGCGAGTCCGGTGTACGCCCCCAACGTGAATCCGTCGGCGGCCCTGACCGAGCGGATCAACAGGACGAGGAGCGGGCTGCCGAGCGCCACCGCCATCACGAGGAGATTGCCGATGACGATCCATCGATCCGCTCGACCTCGGATCCGGCGACGAGTGTCACCGGCGGCACGCATGCGCATTTCACCGGTCGCTCGCTGTTGAAACCGCGAATACGCAAGGAGAAGGCCTCCGATTCCGACCAATTGCAGCAGAGAGAGCGCCGCTGCAGCGGGAAGGTCGAGCAGGGCCGTCGCCTGGGTGTAGATCTCCACTTCGAGCGTGGCCAGTCCGAACCCGCCGAGGATCAGGACCACGCCGAACGATGTGAACGTGAAGAGGAACACGATCGATGCCGCGGCGAGCACCGAAGGCCGGATGAGCGGCAGCGTGACGTGGACGAAGGCCCGCCATCTCGTTGCGCCGAGTACTCGCGCCGCCTCGGTGAGGCGAGGGTCGACCTGCTCCCAGAATGCGCCGACCACTCGCACGACGACGGCGTAGTTGTAGAACACGTGAGCAATCAGGATCGCCCACACGGTGCGGCGCAGGTCGATCCCGAGTGGGCCATCTGGCCCCAGCAGGACCAGGAACGCCGTGCCGACGACGACGGTTGGCAGCACGAAGGGTACGGTCACTGCGGCCCGGATGAAGCGTCGGCCCCAGAACTCGTATCGGGCGAGCACGTATGCCCCCGGGATGCCCAGGATCAGCGTGAGCGCGGTCGAGGCAACGGCCTGCCACAGCGTGAACCACGCAACCCCGCGCAGCGACGGCGAGCCGAGCACATCGACGATCGGATTGGTGGATTGGTCGCCCCCAACGAGTCCGGTCGCCAGCACCGTCACGAGTGGATAGATGAAGAAGTACCCCAGGAAGGTCGTCGGGACCCCGATCAGGGCGGCGGCTCCGGCCCGTTGAGCGACCGATGAACGCAAGAGCCGTCGGATCACCGCATCAGCTCGGTCCACTCAGCGATCCAGGAATCACGATTGGCTTCGATCAGATCAGGACTGAGCGTTGCCGGATCGCTCGGCACGGTGGTGAACTCGACGAACTCAGGAGGGAGCGGGGTGGCTTCGTTGGCCGGGAACACGAACATGTTGAGTGCAACTTCGTCCTGGAACGTGGAGCTCAGCATGAAGTCGATCAGCCGACGAGCCGCATCCTGGCGCTCGCCTCCGGCGAGGACGCCGGCAAACTCGACCTGACGGAAACACCCATCGGTGACCACCGCCGTCGGAGCCGTGTCGGGTCGCGGATCGGCAAAGATCACTTCGGCCGGAGGTGAGGATGCATACGAGACGACGATGGGTCGGTCTCCCTCGCCGGCACCGCCGGAGAAGGCGCTGTAGTAGGCCGTTTCCCAGCCATCCGTGATCAAGACGTCGTTGTCTCGCAGTTCGCTCCAGAAGGTCTGCCAGGGGTAGTCGCTGTCTTCAGGGAATGCGACGATCGTGCTGAGGAGGAACGCGAGCCCCGGCGATGAGGTCGCCGGGTTCTGCACGACGAGTCGGCCGGCGTTCGCTGGGTCGGCCAAGGCCCGTAGGTCTTCTGGAGCGGTGGCCGCGTCGAGCACTGTCGTGTCGTAGTTCAGGCAGACGTCGCCGAATGTGATCGGAGTGACTCGTCCCTCGGGATCGAGCTCGAGGCTGTCCGGAACGGCGTCGAGCGCGGGGGAGCGGTATGGCACGAAGAGATCCTCACCCAGCCCACGTGACAGGAACGTGTTGTCGATCCCGAACAACACGTCGGCGGTGGGGTTGTCTTTGGTCAGGATCGCCTGGTTGACCACGGTGCCGGCATCGCCGCCCTGGAGGACGGTGACCACGATGCCTGTGGTGCGCTCGAACTCGTCCCAGACGTCCTGCGGCACGGCGAACGAGTCGTGCGTCAACAGGGTGACCTCGGACGATGGAGTGTCTGCGGCGTCGTTGCCGCACGCGGTGGCCGCGAACAGCAGCACGAGCAGTGCGATACCGGAGCGAAGGGCGGTTGGTCGTGGGCGATGGGTCATGGGTTCCTCTCGTGGATGACCAGCGCGATGTTGCGATCAACCGAAACGGAGGCCGTGTCGCCGGTCATTTCGTTGCTGATGCCCCTCGTGGAACCAAACCGCAGCGTGTCGGCTTCGAGCCGCCACTTGAGGCCGTGGGTCGTGACGCCGGCGACGTCGGTTCCGACGGGCACGATCGAAACGATGTCACCGGGTGTCCCCTCCAGATGCACGGTGTTGGTGGCATTCACCGGGCGGACGACGGTTCGATCGAACCGCCAGGAGACCGTGACCTCGAGCGGCGTCGTTGCGATCAGCAGCGTGTTGGCAACCAGGTGGTCGAGTCGACCACCGTGGCCTCCGATGATGATGAGCTCCGTTGCACCGCTCGCAAGGGCCAGGTCGACGGCCAGCTCGAGGTCGGTTGCGTCCTTCTCCCTCGGATGGGTGACGATCTCGGTTCCGGCTTCCGCCGCTCGGGCGAGCGTGCCCGGATCAACCGAGTCCATATCGCCGACAACGACGTCCACGTCGAGGCCGATGTCGGTCGCAACGTCGAGTCCGGAGTCGGCGGCAACGACCCACCGCTCGCGGGGGAGACCGTCGAGCACCGCTGGATCCACTGCCTCCCCGCCCGTCACGATGACGGTGGTTGGTGGTGAATGTCGCCGCTCGTCCACGCGCTTCCTCCGCTGGCATTACCCAGTTCAGGTTCCGCGGGTCGGTGACGTTTGCAGCGTGCGCTGCACCGGCCGTCCCTCTCAGCTCAGCGTTCCTGAGCTCCCCGGGGTGGTGTTGTGTACCGCGTCAGTGTACCGCCGCACGGCGGGCTTCCCGCACTCGACATCACGGGGTTGACAAGCAGACATCTTTGTGACATCATGATGACATCATCACGAAGTCACTAAGACGAGAGGAGCGGACGATGATGTGGTACAACAACCCCGAAGCCGTACAGGTGGTCTTGGACGAGATGGTCCGTGATCGCACCAGCCGTCGGCAGGGTCTTCGGCTCGTCAAGGGCCACGAGACCGCGTAGGTAGCTGCGGTGGGAACGAGAGAACGCGGAGAAACGACGATGGATACCCGTAGCGTCATGGCCGGCCTCGAAGCCTCGCTGAACGCACAGCTCGAGCTTGCGGCCACCGACCCGGCCGTCGAATCGGCGGCCCGGGCGCTCATGCTGGCATTGGACCCGGCAATCAAGCAGGCGGCGTTCGAGATCGCCCAGCAGGCGGCCCTCGAGGTCGATGCGCAGCTTCCGGACGCCTCGGTCGAGGTGACCCTACGCGACGGCGAACCGACGCTGGTCGTGCGCCAGGAGGAAGGTGACGCTGCTCGCTACCGGAGTGATGAACTCGCCGCTCGGCTCACGGTCCGCCTACCCGAGGCGCTCAAGGCGGAGCTCGAGGCCGCCGCCGACGACGTGGGTGACTCAGTGAACGCCTACGTGATCAAGTCGCTGTCGTCCCAGGGACGTAAGCGCAGCCGCAAACGAATCCAGGGGACATTCGAGACATGACCGATCGACAAGAACAATTCGACGTGGGTGACCGGCCCCGCCTCGAGGTGAGCAACACCTCCGGCCACATCGCCGTGGTTGCGGGCGATCCGGGTCGGATCGACGTGGCCATCGAGGGCTCGGGCGACAAGTACACCATCGAGCACTACGGGAGCACAGTCGTGATCCGTCCCGAACGTGGATTGCTCAAGCGAATCTTCTCATCCGACATCGTTGCGCGGGTCCCGGAGGGGACCGACATCGAAGCCAAGAACGCAAGCGGCGACGTGTCCATCGACGTGGACGCCGGCGACGTCGACGTGGTCACGGCGTCCGGTGACATTCGCGTCCGCACTGTCGCCGGCACGGCTCGCCTCAAGGTCGCCTCGGGAGATATCGGCCTCGACCACGTCGCTGGATCACTCGACGTCGTGTCCGCCTCCGGTGATGTCCGTGCCGTGCGTGTGGACGGCGATGTCGCAGTCAAATCCGCGTCCGGTGACGCATCGGTCGCAACGATCGGCGGCAGTGTGTCCCTGTCCAGCGCGAGCGGTCACCTGAAGGTCGGCCGACTCGAGGGAGAGGACATACAGATCCGGACACTCAGCGGCGATGTGGTCGTCGGGATCCCGCCGCGGCGTCGAATCGAACTCGACATGCAGTCGATGTCCGGAGATCTGCGTAACCGACTCCCGGAAGGTGACGGCTCGCCTCCCGAGGCAACGGTGCGGATCAAGGCGTCGTCGGTCTCGGGTGACGTGACGATCCAGGGGGCCTCGGCGTAGGTTCGGCGCCGTCAGCCTGCTGCGGCCTCGGCAGGCATGACGGACGCGATCCAGTTGTCGATGGCTTCCCACTGGTCGAACAGCCAGTCGACCCGACCCTTGCGATCCGTCGGGATGTTGTTGAAGTCGACTCGCCAGAGCTTGACTCGGATGGTGCGATTGAGCATGGCGCCCGACCAGATGTCGCTCACCTTCGCAAAGCCGCCGAGTCCCTCGTGAGCGCAGATGAGCGGGTCCGCCTTGGCATCGAGCAGGCTCAAGACGCCGCCGATCTTCGGCGGCAGAACGTAGCGCAGGTTGGCGGCTCGTTCGTACAGGTGCGAGGCGCTCTCTTGGAGCTTCTCCAGGGCACGAGTCCGTCGGGATTCCGTGAAACGGGTGCCCTCCGGGTAGATCAGCAATCCTTCGTCTTCTGATAGATGCCGGGTCAGGGCCCGGATCCGGCGGAGTTCTTCCCGCGGGTCATCCGCATTGCGATCGACGAAGTAGTTCGGCAGACGATTACCGCCGACGTCGAGCGACGGGACCTGCAGCAGTTCCTTCTTGATCAACCACCGCAGCTTGAGTCCTCGTTGATCGGTGAGGAGCGCAGCCGGCAGCAGGTTGTCGATGATGCTGGCGTGGCGGAACATCGCAAGGACCGGTCCCGGATTGGCCACCTCCAAACCCTCCACCTGCACATCCAGCCGGAAGAGCCGCTGGACGCTCGCGAAGAGAACTCGAGCCCACCATGCCTGCGTGACGTAGGCACGTTCCACCATCATCTTGCGGTTCCTGCCGAAGCCGGCACCAACCCAATGCAAGAAGAAACGAGTCAGCCCGACCATCTCCGTGTAGAGCCAGATCCAGCCGAAAGCCAGCATTCGAACCGCCATGAACGGTCGCCGGAACAACACGAAGCGCACGGCATCCACGATCAACGCCACCGTGAACACCACCGGGGCCAACGCAGTGAACAAAACGAAGAGGAGGATGCTGCGCGGGATCGTCTTGAGCCGTCGGCGGACCACATCGGCCCTGGGTTCCGGATGGAAGTCGGTGTCGTAGTCGGGCACGAGTCCCCTTTGGTGGCTGGCAAGCTGAAGATAGCCGCCGGCGAGGATTTACTCTCGGTCGTATGAACGACGGTCCTGCGGTGATGTGGTTTCGACGAGATCTCCGTCTGTCCGACAACCCGGCGTGGACGGCCGCCACAACGGCTCACGATGACGTTGTGGCGCTCTTCGTCATCGATCCTCGGCTCGTCGGGAACTCACCGCGTCGCGATGCCCTCCTATTCGGGCACCTTCGGGCGCTCGACCGTCGTCTGGCCGAACTTGGTGGAGCTCTGAGGGTCCGCGTTGGTGATCCGGTCGAGATCGTCGTCCAAGAGGCGGGCCCAGACCATGCGGTGTACTGGAACGACGACGCATCGGCCTACGCCCGTCGCCGAGACGAGGCCGTTGCTGCGGCGTTGGGTGAGCAGGTCCACCGGTTTGCGGGCTTGACCGTCCACCCACCCGGAACGGTGTTGACCAAGTCCGGTGGGCCGTATCGGGTCTTCACCCCGTTCTACCGAGCCTGGCGTACCGAGCCTTGGGATGTCTGGGACACCGCGGGGTCTGCCCGGATTGCCGCCGACGCTGGTGAAGGTATCCCCGATACATCGCCGGTGATGGCCCCGGGCGAGGTCGCCGCTTTGGAGCGCCTCGAGGCATGGCTGGAGCGTGTCGACGAGTACGAGACCACTCGCAATCACCTGGAACCCGGTTCGACCTCCGAGCTGTCGGCCGACCTTCACTTCGGCACGATCGACGCGCGCCGTATCCGAGCCGAGGTCGGCGAGTCCACGCCGGGCCGGGCGGCGTTTGTGCGTCAGCTTGCGTGGCGCGACTTCAGTTTCCAGGCATTGTCGATCTATCCCGACGCCGCCGATCGGCCGATACGGCCCGAGTACGGTGCCATCGAGTGGCGCCAAGATGCCGATGGTTTTGAGGCCTGGCGGACCGGGACGACGGGGTACCCGATCGTGGATGCGGCGATGCGTCAGCTGGCGACCGAGGGATGGATGCCGAATCGGATGCGGATGGTCGTGGCGTCATTCCTCGTGAAAGACTTGCTCGTCGACTGGCGTCTGGGGGAGCGTCACTTCCGTCGCGAACTCATCGACGGCGATCTCGCGCAGAACGTCATCAACTGGCAGTGGGTCGCCGGTACCGGCCTCGACGCTGCCCCGTACTTCCGTGTCTTCAACCCGGTTGCACAAGGAGAGCGGCACGATCCGGAGGGTGCGTACGTCCGTCGTTGGGTCCCCGAACTCGCCGGCATCGAAGGATCTGCGATCCATGCCCCATGGACGGTGCCGCCGCTCGACCTCGCCGCCGCCGGGGTGACGCTCGGTGTTGAGTATCCGGCGCCGATCGTCGACCACAAGACCGCCCGCGAACGAACGATCGACGCCTACAAACGTTCGATCGAGGAATACCGGCAGGGCAAGTAGCCGAGCACCGACTCGCAGGGACGCCATGCTCGACTCGTATGCTGAGCCGATGTCGCTCCATGTCCGCAGGTTCGGTCGTCGCTCCGGTCAACCGATCGTCTTCGTCGCCGGATTCGGTGATCACGGCGGGATGTTCGAAGCGCTCGGTGACACGGTCCTCGGAGAGCGGTATACGATTCTGGGTGTTGATCTCCCGGGTACCGGTCTCTCGAAGCCATGGGCGCAGCGGCTGACGCTGCAGGTGGCGGGAGAGCTCATCGCCGAGGTGGTACACCAGGAAGAGGCGACGATCATCGTCGGCCACTCGGTGGGTTCCGTCGTTGCGAGCCTCGCCGCGCTGACACCCGACAGCTCGATCCGCACCGTGTTGTCGATCGAAGGCAACCTCACGCCGGCCGATGCCTACTTCTCGGGCTCAGCGGCCGAGTACGAATCCGCCGCAGCGTTTCGCGCGGCGTTTCTCGCACGCCTCGACGAGATGGCGGTCGACAGCCCATCGGTCCAGAGGTACCGAGAGCAGGTTGCTGCCGCCGACCCTCGTTCGATCTGGGAACTCGGGTGCGATGTGGCCGAGTGGTCGCGAGCTCAACAACCGGGTGACGTGCTCGTGCGCTCTGCGGACAGGGTTCGCTACCTGTTCAATCCGGACAACACTCCGGCCGAGTCACTCGACTGGTTGCGCGACAACGAGATCGTGTCGATTCGTCTCGATGGCGCCGGCCACTGGATGGCCGTCGACGAACCCGATCTGATGGCGCAGAAGCTCCTCGAAGCCATCGCCGTGTGACCCCGGCTTCGGCTCGGCCTCGAGCTACGCGAAGCCCACATACACGAGCTCGACCATGATCAGCAGGTTCTTCGAGAATTGCAGCATCTCGAAGAGCCTCGTGTCGCGGTCGCGGTCCGTCCAGAAGTGGTGGATCAGGACCATTGCCAGAGCGAGGAAGACGCACAAACCGATCACGGCGGCCTGGCGCGTTGCGGGAATCATGAAGCCGAGGCCACCGGCAATCAGCAGCACGCCCGATATCCGTACGAGGGCCCGGGGATGGGTGAGGCGTTGCCGATGGGCGTATTCCTCCAGGATCATCGTGTTGAAGAGATGATTCAGGCCGTTCAACACGAAGAAGAGCCCGATGAAGCCGATGAGGGTCAGTTTGAGCATCAGCGCATCATGCCGACCGTGCGCACGTCGCTACGCAGCCAGCGTGGTGTCGGGTACGCAGTACCCGACACTCACCTAGGCATCGAGCCAGACGGCTACCGGGTCGTTTTGCGAGGCCTCGACGCCGCCGGCGACTTCCTCGGTGATGGCGAAGCCGGTGACGGCGCCATCGGTGTGGAACGGAGCGATACCGTCGGTTCCGAAGATGCCTGCGGAGATGACACCGTTGTCGTTGATGGCCCACAGCTGGTAGGTCCGGCCGTCATTCAACGCCGGCAGCTGGTCTGCGTAGACGTAGCCGACACCGTCGGCGCCGAGGACGACATCGACCGCGAGTCCGCCGGAATCGGTCAGCGAGACCGTTCGTGACGACGACTGGGCCGCGAGCTCGGTGGCGGCGGAAGCGAGATCGGGTGCGTCGACAGAGGCGAGTTGGATGCCGAAGAACGCCGCCGCGACCATTGCCGTCCCGGCGACCGCACCAAGGATCCGTGTGGTGAAGCGACGCCGCTTCACTTCACGAACCGGGGTGAAAGACGGCGCCTCTGCCGCAGCCTCGTCTCCAGCGATTGCCTGCTGGATTCCGTTCCACACGGCCGGCGACGGCGTGGATGGAGCGTCTTCGACTGCAGCAGCGAGCACGGCCAGGGTTTCGTGATAGGCGGCCAACTCCGACCGCAAAGCCGCATCCTGATCGATTGCGTTCCAGAGCGCAGCACGTTCTCGCTCATCGACGGCATCCATGGCGTAGGCGGCCATGAGATCGTGATGTTGTTCGTTGGTATAGGTCATGAGGGTTGGACTCCTGCGGCAGCCAGATGGCTCCGCAATCGTTTCATCCCCGTCCGGATCCGGCTCTTGACCGTGCCCTCCGGTTCGCCGAGCTGCTCTGCGACCTCGCGGTAGGTGAGTCCGCCGAAGTACGCCAACTCGATGGCCTTGCGCTCGCCGTCCGAGAGGTCGGCAAGGGCGTTGCGCACCGTCTCGGCTTGGACGTTGGCGAGTACCTCGCTCTCGAGATTGAAGGATGGGGTCGGCGCGAGCCGGCCGTCCTTCGTCTCTCGCTCGCGACGAGCTGCCTCGCTTCGGAGCAGGTCGATCGACCTTCCGTGGGTATCTGCGAGCAAGAACGCCCGCAGTGTGCCGCGGTCCGGATCGAACCGCTCTGGACGGTTCCAGAGGCGCAGGAAGATCTCCTGGGCGACCTCCTCAGCGAGGGTGCGGCTGTTCAGCAGGCGCCGAGACAGCGCAAACACGGCTCCACCGTGGCGATCGTAGAGCTCACGCAATGCCGATTCGTCGAAGCGTGCCACCGCGACAACAAGTGCCGCGTCAGACATGCCGTCGTCGATTGCCATGGTGACTGATCTCCCCGCTGCATTCTCAGTCCGTGTGGACTGATCAGGTCGGGTCAGTATGGTCATCGAAGAGACTCCCGTCGATCCGAGGTTGGATCTGGATGGGTGTGTTTCAGTTGTCGAGCGGTCTACGGAGCTACGCAGAACTCCGGATGAAGGGCTTTCACGCTCTCCGACTACCGTTGGTGACGAGGAGGCTCGGACCTATGGCAATCGATGTGACCGGGACGGATGCCCATCTGCGATGGCCAACCGATGGGCAGGATCGGCCGCTCATCATCGGTATGGCGGGCGGTTCGGGATCGGGGAAGACGACCATCGCTCAGGCCGTCATCGAAACCGTAGGGCCGGACTCGGTGGCGTTGATCCAGCACGATGCGTACTACCGCGACCTGAATCACCTGACGCTCGACGAGCGGGCCTTGGTCAATTTCGATCACCCGGACTCGCTGGAAACCGAATTGCTGGTGCGTCACCTCGAGGCGCTCCGAG
>JASJAX010000202.1 GCA_030066755.1 Acidimicrobiia bacterium | reverse complement strand
AGACATCCCGACCGGGTCGAGAGAGCCGTGGTGATCGACGCTCCCGCCGAGGTGGATCCGTCGATCATGGATCAGCTGAAGCCAGCGTTGGATCGGCTGGAGATGACGTTCCCTTCCTGGGACGAGTATCTCGCTGTGGTCAAGGCCATGCCGTACTACGCAGACTGGGATTGGGATCCTGCGCTCGAGGTGTACTACCGATCCGACGTGCTCGATCTGCCGGATGGCAGGATCCGAGCCCGGTGTCGCCCGGATCACATCGCCCAGGCAATCCAGGGCACGCTCGACGTCGAGTGGCCGACTGTTGTGGAGCGGCTCGAGCAGCCCACCATCTTCATCCGGGCGACCGGACCGTTTGGGCCGCCCGGGCTCCCGCCGCTCGTTCCCGCCGACAAAGCAGAGTTGACGATGGGGCTCCTCCCGAATGGCCGGCTCGTGGAGTTCGACGGCAACCACATCACCTTCCTCTTTGGTGCCAACGCCCCGGCTGTGGCTGGTGCGATCGTGGACTTCGTGACGGCATGAGGCGGACCGACGTGTGAACGAGGGACGCCGCGTGGCTGAGGTCGCAATTCCGGCATCGCACGGAGACATGGATGCCTACGTCGCTATGCCGCCCGGAGCCGGGCCATTCCCCGGCGTCGTGGTCCTCCACGACGCGCTGGGCATGAGCTCCGACCTACGCAGTCAAGGGGACTGGCTGGCCGGCGAGGGCTACCTCGCGGTTGCCCCCAACCTCTACTACTGGGGGAAGCGGTTCGCCTGCCTGCGCACAACGATGCGCGATGCCATGCGCGGCGAGGGTGGGACATTCTCCGACCTCGAGGCGGCACGGACCTGGCTCGAATCGCATCAGCAGTGCACCGGGAACATCGGGGTGATCGGGTTCTGCATGGGCGGTGGGTTTGCGGTGCTGCTGGCCCCTCGTCCGGGTTGGTCGGTTGCGAGCGTGAACTACGGCGGCCTTCCGAATGACCTCGAGTCGTTCCTCGCGGGAGCGTGCCCGATCGTCGGCAGCTACGGCGGGCGCGATGTCACCCTGCGGAGCGCGCCGGGTCGTCTGGAGTCGAGACTGACCAGGCTCAACGTGGCACATGACATCAAGGCGTACGACGACGCCGGACACGCCTTCATGAATGACCACACCGATGACGAGGTTCAGCGGATCCTCGTGGTGCTTGGCTGGTTATCGAGATCCGAGCACCACCCGGAAGCAGCCGCCGACTCGCGACGCCGCATCGTTGACTTCTTCTCGCATCACCTCTCCTGATCGTGCAGCCGACCGATCAGGTCGGGCGTTGCGTACTGCATCCGGGTCGGTGCGGTCCCGTTCAGCAGGGACTCGAGATCGTCGACGACCATCCGTCCGATCTCGAGCAGGGCGGCGGGGATCGCGCCGGCACGATGGGCGCTGAGGACGGCCCCTCGAGCGCCCCGAATGGGATGGTCGGGGTCGAACGGCTCGCTGGGGAACACGTCGACGGCCGCCTTGAATCGCCCGGCGAGGACGAGGTCGGTCATCGCATCGAAGTCGACCAGGTGGGCGCGGCTGATCACCGCCAATACGTCGGTGGGCGTCAACAGTTCCATGAGTTCGCGCGAGACGAGGTGATAGTTGTCCGGACTCGGCACCGCCAGCACGAGTACCACGCTGGCCTCGGCGAAGAGGGTGGGCAGGTCGACCGGCTCGAGACCCCGGCGGCGTAGATCGGCGGCGGTGAGCCATGGGTCGTGAGCCAGGAATCGGCCCCCGAAGGGTTCGAGGAGTCGTTGGAGGCTCCGAGCCAGGCCGCCGGCACCGATGAAGCCGAAGGTCGCGCCGTGGAAAGTCGTTGCCCCCACCGTCCCGTCGTGGAGCCAACGTTCCCGACCGGCCTTGAAGTCGGCGTCCCCCTCAGTCACGAGCCGGGCGGCGGCCAGGCTGAGGGCGAGTGCCATCTCCGCCACTGCGGGGCCAAACGCCGGTGCGCAGCTCCCGACGGTGATATCGCGGTCGAAGCAGGTGGCGTAGTCGAGCTCGCGGTGCCCATGGCCGCCGCCGACCTCGAAGACGTGACGCAGACCGTCCCCGGCCCTGCGGATGGCGTCGGGACCGTAGTGCCACGTGCCGAACACGACGGCGGTCGCATGCTGGAGTGCCTCGTCGAATTGATCGACGGGCATCGGGCCGTCGATTCCCCAGACGACATCGGCCAAACCGTGCAGTCGAGCCAGCGTCGGCGCATCAAAGATCTCGTCCACCCGCCGGAAGTCGGGGGCAAGGACGACGGTCGGTTTCACCCGTCCGCCTCGTACGCAATGCCGCAACGGGTGCGGATCGCGTCGAGCCAACCCATCACGGCCAGTGTGTCACCGTGGGGTCGGATGGGGCTCTCGATCAGGCCGGCTTCCAGGCACCGCAGGACTTCGGCAACCTCGAAACGAAACCCGTGACCGACGAAGTCGGTGTCGAAGGATTCGACCCGGTCACCGCCCCGTTCCAGCGTGAGGCGCCGCGAGTGGTGGAACTGGGCGTGGATCCGAATGCGCCCTCCCGGGCCCGACACGACGGCCTCGTTGGCGGTGTCGGCGCCGAACGAACAGGCCGCGGTGGCCATCGCACCGTTGTCGTGGGTCGAGATCACCTGGGTGGTGTGATCGACCCCCGTCTCAGCGATTCGGGAGGACGCTTCGAAGTCGACCGGAGGGCCGAGGAGATGATGGATCAGGCTGACCGGGTAGATGCCGAGATCGAGCAACGCCCCGCCACCGAGCTGACGATTGAGCCAGCGGCGATCGGGTTCGAAGGGTGCCGGGAACGAGAAGCTCGCCGCAACGTGGGTGACGGGTCCAATTGCCCCGTCGGCGATCAACTCGTCGAGCTTGGCGATGAATGGTAGGAAGCGCATCCACATCGCCTCCATGGCGAAGACACCGGCGCGTGAGGCGGCACCGAGCATGTCCGTTGCCTGATCGAGGTTCAATGCGAGCGGCTTCTCGCACAGCACCGCCTTGCCGGCAGCGACACACGCCATGACGTTCTCGTGATGGCGGTCATTGGTCGTCGCCACGTACACCACGTCGACGTCGTCGGCTTCTGCGACCGCGTCGTGGGAGGACACCGCGTTGGGGATGCTCCACGTCTCGGCAAAGGACCTTGCGGCGTCGGGGCGTTGTGAGCCGACGGCGACGACCGGGGATCCGAGATCCTGCAGCGTCGACACCATGGTCGCCGCGATTCCCCCGGTCCCCATGATTCCCCAGCGTGGCGGCGTCATGTCCGCAGGCTAGGGCGGCGGCGTCCTATCCGTTGCCGGGGTGGATGTGCTCGTGCGGCCGGTCCGGTCGTTCCGCATTGACCTGGATGGCGATGGGCATCCGTTCGTAGTCCGGGATCCGCTCCGCGACCGCTTCGAGCCTCGGATCATCGGAATCTGCGGCGATGTGAGCCCAATGACCGGCATCGGCCAACCACGGCTCCCCGGTGGTCTCGACGATCACCGGGGCCGGCGTTGGTTCGACAGTCATCGCAGGTGCGGTGTCGCTGAGCTCGTGCAGCAACGTCCGAGCGACCGGCGCAGTGGCGTTGCCCGCCACGGCCGCACCAGCCGGGCCGGCATCCGAGACGACCGCGGGGGTGTCGGCGGTGTCACCGGATGGCGCCGGCTCGTTTGCAGTGCATCCTGCAGCCAGCAGCAATGTGAAGACGAGGAATCCGAGCAGTGTTCGCATGAAGCCTCCCGATGTCACCCCTGAGACGCACGGTGGCGTGTGCTGGGTTCCAGCTTATCGGTACGATCGCCAAATGCGAGCCACCGTGTTTCGCGACCACGTTCCGCCGGACCGGGCTCCGCTACGTCTGGACGTCGGCGACCAGGTGATCGTGGGCAGGCGCGACACGCAGTGGCCAGCGTTCGTGTTCGTGACGGCTGCGGACGGCGAAGGCTGGGTGCCGGCGCGCTACCTGTCGAACGATGTGGGCAGCGCGATCACCGAGGTTGCTTACGACACCGCGGAGCTCGCCGTCGCAGCCGGTGACGTCGTCACGGTCGTCGAAAGAGACGAGGAATCCGGTTGGTGGTGGTGCCGCAACAGCGCAGGCACCGAAGGCTGGATACCGGCAACGAGCTTCGAGGCCGTGGTCACCCCGACCGACGACTGACGCCCGACAACTGATGCCCTAGAGCACCATGACGGCGAGGATCGCAATGGCCAGGAACGCCGCCGAGATCGCAGACCGGCGTTGCTCGGCCTGCGGCTTGCCTGCGGCGAACGCTCCCCAAACGGCGGCCATGGCGGCGCCGAACAGGAGACCTCCAACGTGCGCCTCCCAGGCGACGTTGGGGATGAACAACGGAAGGGCGAGGTTGATGGCGAGCAACACCGACAGCTGACGGAACTGGGCTTGTCCGGCCGGCGTGTGCCGCATTCGCCAGCTCACGTAGATCCAGGCGCCAAACAACCCGAAGATCGCGCCGGACGCACCGACCGCAATCATGGTGATCGGACCGAGGAGGTACGCCGCGGCGGAACCGCCTGCTGCGGCAGCGACATAGAAGAAGGCAAACGGCACGCTACCGACCCGCCGTTCGAGTTCGGGCCCGAACAGGTACAGCGCATACATGTTGAACAGGATGTGCATCGTGCTGGCGTGGAGCAGGGCGTGCGTCGCCATTCGCCAGTACTCGCCCTGGGCAAGCGATGCATTGACGTGCTCGAAGATGCCCGGCTCGTAGAAGATCGCCCCGGTCACCGTGTTGCGGAAGGCCTGTCCCGAGATGAACCGGCTGAACTCCGGGCTGAGGAACTCGAGGAGGTAGATCGCCACCGTGACGAGGACGAGGAACCGGGTCACCGGAGCACCGGTGAACCCGGAGCGGCGACCGGTCGTGCGACGTGCGTCGATCACGCGCGCCCGACCGACCGGTGCCGCACACTCGGGGCACTTCTGACCAACCGAGGCATCGATCGAGCAATCGATGCAGATCGGCCGGTTGCACTCCGTACACGAGAGGCGGGTCGGTCGGTTGGGATGGCGGTAGCAGACGGTCGCGCCGACCTTTTCGTCCATAGGACCCACAACCTACTGCGCCGGGGGGATAATCCCGGGAGACGCAACACGGGAGGATGCGGTGGCGGACAACGTTGATCGAGCGACGCCGAGTGAGGAGGACGTCGCTGCGTGGCACCGCCACTTCGGAGTTGCGCTCTTCAATCACACCTGGGATCTGCTCGACACGGGCGATCGCACGACCGACGACGACGCAGAGATGCTGGCGGCGGCGCTCGGGTCCCGTCACCACTGGCGTCAGATCGGCGAACCGAAGAACTACGCCATCAGTGATTGGCAGGTGTCACGAGTGTTCGCCGTCACCGGGGCGTCTGAGCTCGCACGATCGTTCGCCAGCCAGTC
>JASJAX010000201.1 GCA_030066755.1 Acidimicrobiia bacterium | reverse complement strand
CGCCTGGTGTGGACAAGAGCCGCTGCACCTCGGCAACGGTCTCGGCGGGATCGAGCAGTAGGAACATTTCGCTGACGCTGTGGATCTCATCGCGCAGGAACCGGTCGACGGAGCCGTCGTACATCGCTGCCTCGATCACCGAGAGGTCGTCCCAGCCGATCGCCTCGATGCAAGCATCCCAATCGTCACACGGTGGATCTGAGCGGATGTACGCCTCGGCGAGCTCGTGAAGATCACGCTCAAGATGTGGCAGCGTTGCCGCCACTCGTTCCGACTCCCATCCTCCGACCTTGATCTTGTCGAGATACGGCAGCTTCTGTCCGGTGTCCGGATCGGTCCGCCAGTAGTTGCCGTTCCTCACGAACTCTGCGTACTCATCCGGCTCATCGGAAACAAAGATGAACGGCCCACCCGAAAGCCAAGGCTTGTCTTCGTAGTCGTTCACGAAGTCCGTTCCCTCGACATCGTGCTTCGGAACGATGTACGCAAAGAGACGCTGCCAGGCCGGAGTCGGTGCCTCCAGCGTGTAGGAGAACGTCTTGGGGCCGAACTCGATGCTGTCGGGAATCACAAGCGCATAGAAGTCGCGCCAGTACTCGTCGGTCTCAGGGTCCATGGCGATCTCGTACGTGAACGCAAAGTCCTCGCCCGATATCGGCATGCGGTCGGCCCAGATTGCGTCAGGGCGGATGGTGTAGTGCACAGTGAGGGTGCCATCGCTGTTCTCGACGAGTCCTCCGTTGGCGAACGTTGGGGTCTCCGTGATCACATCCGGCTCGAACTCGTAAGTGCTGAGGTTCGCCTTGAACGCCCCAACAGTGAAGAGATCGGCAACTTCGGACGTGTGGTCGAAGTACGGATTGAACCCCCCACCACCGAACAGCCGCGCCTCGCCGCCGTACGGCTTCAGTTCGACCGCCGTTGTTGTCGTTGCTGAGGTCGCGGGGGGCGCCGTTCCTGATACCGCCGGAGCCTCGGTCGAAATCGGCTGTGAGCTGGTGGAGTCAGCGCCCTCAGTACTGCAACCAGAGATGGCGAGGAGCAGAGTCGCCAGAACCACGAATAGCCATCGAGCATGAGGCATCGTCCCCTCCGATCCTCGCCTCACTACTCAGAATGGGCTGGGTGCGCGGGAGCCGCCCAGGGACCTTTGGCAGAGAATGGGTTGCGGCGCTACTAGCGAGCACGCTCCTCGGCGAGGCGCACGAGGTCATCGATCGCCAGCGCATGGACTCGCACGGTCCGGTCGCTCGATGATGTGATCACCCGCATGCCATCCGGCCACCAGGCAGCGTCGGTGACGGCCCCGGCATGACCTTCGAGGACGGTCTCAACCGTCGCCCTGTCGCCGTCCCAGGCCCAGATGATCGTCTTGCCGTCGTCACCGGCCGTGAGGAATCGCACGCCGGACGGATCGAACACGCCAACGTTGATCGCACCCTCGTGCGTGCGCTCGTCGCTCCACATCGCCGATCCGAGACCTCCGGTGACATCGAACGGATACATGCGGATCCTGCGATCGGCGGCAACCACCAGCAGGGCTTCGCCGGACGGGTCGAAGCGTACATCACTGATTGCCACGCCGATCTCGAGACTCGAGCCGATCTGCTCGCCATCGAGCGACCACGTTCGCAGACTGCCCGACTCGGATCCGGTTGCAACGATCGGCTCCAACGGGTGCAGGTCGACTGCTCGAACGAAGGCGTCCTGGAGCGGAAGCGGCGTTGCATCGCCATCGCGATACGCCACCATCGAACCGGTCCCCTCCGCCGCAACCACGAGAGAGCCATCTGCGCTCACCACAATGCGAGACCGTTCGGTTTCGAGTCCCGTGCAGAACCCACCGCACTCCCATACCTCGAGCTTCGGCGAACCGTCGCGACCAAAGAGTCGTGCCGCCAGCGCGCCCTTCACGGCAATCGTCGAGCCATCACCGGACCAGGCGACGGGTCCCGGTTTCGTCTCCTTCACGCTGTCGCCGACGCGCTCTCCATCCCAGAGGAGTTCGCGTACCGGCTCCCCCGTCACCGCATTGCGCAACACGGCGGTTTGCCCGTCCGTGGTCACGACAAGCTCCCCGCGCGGATCAACCGCCACGCCGAGGAACGACTCGACGCCGTGGACGGTGAGCCACTCGCTTCCTGCCGCCGTCGTCGCTTCCCAAACACGCACCCGTCCGGTCTCTGCGAGCGTCACTGCACGAGAGCCATCGGTACTCAATGCCACCTGGACCACGGAGCCGTCGTGGCCGCCCAGCACGGCAATCAGATCACCGCTTCGACCCTCCCACAGTCGCGCCGTGCCGTCCGCACTTCCCGTGATCAACCGAAGGTCCGGGGTCGCCGTGTCAGACAGCATTGCTCGGAGATCGAGCGACGTCACCGCGTCACTGTGGTCATCGAGCCGGTACTGAACATCAGCGGACAGGTCTGGGCGGACCGTCCATGCGCGAACGAGGCCATCCGATCCGGCCGATACGAGGATGTCGTCGACCCAGCCAACCTGGTGCGAGCCGGTCGATGCATCGTCCAGTTCGACGCGAGAATCGCTCCCGAGCTCCGTCAGCCATGTCTCCGAGAACCCTCGCGGTATTGCGATCGCCGAACCGGAATCGTCGAATGCCGCGGCTGGCGCCTCGCGGCTCGAGTGCATGATGCCGGGCACTCCCGCGACTTCCTCGAACGCGTCCTCCAGCAACTCGTAGATGCGCACCTGTGGATCCGGCCCGGCGAATGCCACCGCTACACGGTTGCCTTCGACTGTCGTTGCGAGCCCCCCCGCTGCGGTCGTTCCGAGGCGCTCCGCGAAAGCGTCTCCAGAGGCCAGATTCCACACTGCAACCACACCATCCGAGTCGGAGGTGATCGCACGCAAGCCGTCGTGCGTAACGACGATGTCGAGCACGCTCGCCGAGTGCTCGCCGGTGAGCACGTTCAAGACTTCGCCGGTTACCGCGTCGATCACTTGCACGCTGCCGTCGCCGAAACCCGCGAAGAGCCGGCTCCCGTCGCCGTCCAGCGCTACTGCAGTGCCCCCGATGTCGAGCACGAGCACCCTGCGCCACCTGTTGAGCACATCACGGAGGGCCGCTTCCGCCTCAGGGATGACTTCCGATGTGCGTTGCACAGCTTCGAGCGCTCGCTCGAGCGCAAGATCGGGGTCCAGCTCGGCGAGCGCGACGGCCTCTTGTGCCAGGTTTCCCGCCTCGTTGATCGCAAGCTGTTCGTTGGCGCTCCACATCTGGACGAGCGCAAACCCGCCGAGGACTACGGCGATCACGACCGCAATGGCCAGGATGCCGATCGCGGCGTTGCGCCGCCGGGCGGCACGCTGCTCCAACTCCGCCTCGTGCCGCCGGCGCTCGTACTCGGCAGCTTGCTCCTCAGCTCGTCGCTCGAGGCTCGCTGTGAGGAATGCCCGCTCCGCCTCACTGAGCGCGATGCCGGAGGACGCAGACCACTGCTCGGTCTCCGCCAACCGTGAACCCGTCATGAGGAAGCCACGATCTCGATCGCTGGACTCCCATTCCGCAGCCATTGCCGCCACTCGGCGGTAGAGCCGCATGTCGTCCCTGGACTCGTCGATCCAGGCCCGGTAGCGCGGCCACTCTCGCAGCAGCGCCTCGTGAGCGACTTCGACCGTCGGGCTGCGGGTAGCGGGATCGCGATCGAAGCTCAAGAGCCGGAAGCGGCCGTACTCGTCGATCACTCGCTCCATCGCCCCCGGGTCACCGAGCTGAACGAGCTCCTTGCGCGGCACCCGTCGGCGGGTGTCCTCGACACCCTCACCCATCGTGACGAGCCTCAGGAACAACTGACGCGCTGCCTCTCGCCCGGCGTCGTCGAGTCCCCCGAAGATCTCCTCGGCCCGGCGACCCAGCGCACCGAGCACGCCACCGATCTCGTCATACGCCTCGTGCGTGACGACCTCGTTGCGACGATGGTCGAAGAGCTCCGTAAGGGCGTACTGCAGGAGCGGAAGCGCTCCCGGCTGGTCGGTCACCGACGCCACCATCTCCGACACAACGCCGGTGTCGATCGCCACGCCCACCCGTTGGGCCGGTCCCGTGATGGCAGCCGTCAGCTCCTCGGGCGACAGCGGCAGCACCGTCTCCTGCCGTTGCTTCACCAACCGTCCGAAGTCTCCATACATCAGGGGGCGGTCGTAGAAGTCGGCGCGCAGTGTGACGATCACTCGCAGACGCGACCGTTCGTCCACCAGCCCAGCGACGAGCGACTCGACGAACAGGTCCCGCTCGTCGGCGGAGTCCGCGATGGTGAACAGCTCCTCGAACTGGTCGATCAACAACAGCAGCTCCGACCCATCATCGGGGAGCACCCGCCTCACGGCTCGGCGGATCCCCGACGCGTCCGCGGTGAGCTGCTCGAGCAAACTCGGTGGAGGATTGACGGCGACGCGCAGCAACGCCGCTTCGAGCTCCTCGAACGGCCGATTGCCGGGCAGCATCTCCGCAATGAACCAGCCCTCGGAACCGGCCACCGCACCCCGGCGGAGGGCCGGCACCAAGCCGGCGCGAACGACCGACGACTTCCCGCTACCCGACGGACCGACGACAGCGAGGAATCGTTCCTCGGGTCCCCGCAGCCGCGCCGAGAGCACCGCAGTCAGGTCGTCTCGACCGAAGAAGTCGCGTGCATCTGGTTCGTGGAACGCCCGGAGGCCCTTGTAAGGATTGGCCGTCGAGACCGCGACTCGCTGCGGTGCTTCGTCACCGGCGGCACGTCGGAACGCGCCCATCAGCTCGAACACGTCGGAGTACCGGGCGGCCGCGTTCTTCGCCGTCGCCCTCGTTAGCACGTCGTCGACTCCTGCAGGGACGTCGGGCCGTTGCTCGTGAACTGACGGAAGCGGCTCGTGGAGCTGCCGCGTGACGGTGGCACCGACGGATCCCGCCTCGTGCGCCCGACGGCCGGTCAGCACCTCGTAGAGGACCAGGCCGAGGGCGTATTGGTCGGTGCGGGGTGTGATCTCGCCATCCTCGAGCTGCTCGGGTGCCATGTATGCCGGTGAACCCGGGATGCCGATGGTTTCTGTAGCTTCGGCACCGAGGTCCTTGGCGATCCCAAAGTCGGACAGATACGCGTTCCCGTCTCGATCGAGCAGGACGTTCGCCGGCTTCAGATCACGGTGCACGACCCCGGCGCGGTGCGCTGCGCCGAGCGCTGCACCGACCTGTTCGAGCATCCGTCCGGTCGCATCGAGGTGCCAGGGCCCACGCTCCACCGCATCGGCGACGGTGCCGGCGTCGAGCCATCGCATGACGAGATAGGCACCACCCGGCTCCCGCCAGTAGTCGTAGAGCGGCACGATGTGCGGGTGCTCCAGCCGGGCCACGAGCTGCGCCTCAGCCTCGAAGCGGCGGATGAACTCCGGATGGTTGGCGTACTCCGGCTTGATGACCTT
>JASJAX010000052.1 GCA_030066755.1 Acidimicrobiia bacterium | reverse complement strand
GCCGCTACTCCTCCTCTTCGAGGCCCGGGAGGGGGGCGCCGGAGGTGGCCGCATCCTCGTGCAGGAGGACACCGCGGCCGTTGCAGGTCTGGCAGACCTCCGAGAAGGACTCCAGGAGCCCAGCCGAGACGTTCTTGCGGGTCATCTCGACGAGGCCGAGGTTCGAGACCTCGAACACCTGCGTACGCATCTTGTCCTTGGCGAGCTGCTCCCGGAACTTCTGGAGGACGGCGTCCTGGTTCTTGATGACTTCCATGTCGATGAAGTCGATCACGATGATCCCACCGATGTCACGCAGCCTGAGCTGACGGGCGATCTCCTCGGCGGCCTCCAGGTTGTTCTGCAGGACCGTCTCCTCGAGGTTCGAGTGACCAACGAACCGACCGGTGTTGACATCGATGACGGTGAGCGCCTCGGTGCGGTCGACCACGATGTGCCCGCCTGATGGCAGCCATACCTTGCGGTCCAGTGCCTTGCGGAGCTGATCTTCGACGTGGAAGCGCTCGAAGAGCGGGAGTTCGTCCTCGTAGAGCTTGACCTTGTTGGTGAGATCTGCCTCGGTGCCTTCGAGGTACTCGAGCACACGGTCGTAGGTCTCGCGGTTGTCGATCATCAGCCGGCGGAAGTCTCTCGTGAAGTGCTCCCGGATGACGCGCAGAACGAGCGGCGGCTCTTCGTAGATCAGTGCCGGACCTGGAGTGGTGCGCTTTGCGTCGATGCGCTCCCAGATCTTTCGCAGGCGAGAGATATCGGCCGCGACGTCTTCCTTCGATGCCCCTTCCGCTGCGGTACGGACGATGACACCCATGCCCTTGGGGCGCACCTCAGCGATGATGTCACGGAGCCGCTTTCGCTCATCCTCCGGAAGGCGGCGAGAGATGCCGCGCACTTCGGGGTCGGGCGACAGGACGAGGTACCGGCCGGCCAGGCTGATCTGATTCGTGAGACGGGCGCCTTTGTGACCCATGGCGTCCTTGACTACCTGGACGAGTACCGGGTCACCGGCTTTGAGCACCATCTCGATGCGACGCCGCTTGCCCTCGAGTTCGGTGTCGTCGTAGTTGACATCGCCGGCATACAGCACGCCGTTCTTTCCCTCACCGAAGTCGACAAACGCCGCCTCCATACCTGGGAGGACGTTGCGGACCTTGCCGACGTACACGTTGCCGACGAGTGACTTCTTGTCTGATCGGGCCACGTAATGCTCGACGAGCACCGGGCCTTCGAGCACGACGATCTGAGTCTGGTGCGGCATGGACCGCACGAGCATCTGCTTGCGAGCCGTGTCGGGAGGCGGTACGACCTCGAGATGCGGTCGGGTGCGGCGCTGGCGGGCCTGCTGGCCCCGATCTCGTTGGGCACGATCGCGCCGTTGGGCTCCAGAACGGGCCTTGGCCCCTTGCGAGCCGCCCGAACGTTTCGACTGCTGATTACGCCGCTTCGGCGACGACTCTTTGGCCGGGGCTGGGGCCGCTGCCTCGGCAGTGACGTAACGCCGGATGGTCTTCGGGGCCGCCTTTCTGCGGAACAATCCCATGCAAACTCTCCTTCGAAGTCCCCTCACGGGGAATGGTGTGAGATGCCAGGCTCGCCGTGGGGTGACCAGCGGCGGCGTGCACGGGAGGCACGCGGCTCGCGGCGAGGTGGGCGGATTCCGGCCGACGCGTCGCACGCACGAAGGCGATGAACATAGCGACTGTCGTCATACGAGTCCCCGGTCAGAGGTCATCCGCCACCACGGAAGTGGCCTGGTCCGAGCCAAAGCGTAGCACCCACGTCAAGCACCCCCGAGAGGGCAGGATTTCGCGGTTTGCGTCCGCGCGGCCTGTAGTCAGTGACGGCAGGCAGCGTTGCAGACTTGAGTCCCCGTATCTCCGTTCTCTGTACTCAGTACTCGGTACTCAGTACCGACCGCGTTGGAGCCCCGGGACCGGCCAAGATCCCAGCTTTTCGCGACGTGCAAATCACACGCGTGTAAGGCTATCTTCGCTCGACATGGATCGACGAGCAGACCAAGGATGGATCGAGGTCATCAGTGGCCCGATGTTCTCCGGCAAGAGCGAGGAATTGATCCGCCGCGTGACGCGGTATCACCTGGCTCGGGTGCCGACGCAGACCTTCAAGCCCTCATTGGATGTGCGGTACGCCGTTGGTGAGGTGGTTTCGCACTCTCGGATGTCGACATCTGCGCAGCCCGTGGCGGACTCCGACGAGTTGCTGCGAGCGGTCGAGGACCGCACCGTCGTCGTCGGTATCGATGAGGGCCAGTTCTTCGACGATGGGCTCGTCGACGTTGCGATGCGCCTCGCCGCCTCCGGAAAGAAGGTCATCGTGGCGGGCCTGGACAATGACTACCTCGGCCGCCCATTCGAACCCATCCCGTCGCTGATCTTGAGGGCGGAGTACGTCACCAAGGCATTGGCGGTCTGCCACCGATGTGGCGGACCCGGCTTGTTCACCCAACGAGTCGTTGCGTCGGATGACCTCGTGGTGCTGGGTGCGACGGACGCCTACGAGGCCCGCTGCCGCAGTTGCTACGACCCCACCGAGGCAATTCAGCCAACGTTGGCTGTCGAGACGGCGTAGTCAGCCGACGAGCCGCAAGCGACGAGAACCTCAGGGCTCGAACCGAGCGAAGCGAGCGCCCTCGGGGCTCGAGGCTGCGAAGTCGCCTACTCCCCCGGGACCGGCGATCTCCTCATCCACACGGAATGCGCCATGCCGAGCGCCAGGCTGAACGCGATGAAGGCCGTACCTCCGGCGCTCATGAACGGCAGAGGTAGACCGGTGACCGGCACCAGCCGCATCGTCATGCCGATGTTCACGAAGACGTGGAACATCAGCATGCCGGCCACGCCGACGGCAACGAGTTGCCCGAATCGGTCCCGACCGTTCACAGCGGCAACCAACACTCGCCACACCAGGACCCCGAACAACGCAATGACGATCGTTCCACCAATGAACCCGAGCTGTTCCCCTACGGCCGTGAAGATGAAGTCGCTCTCCTGCTCGGGCACGAAACTCAGGTTGGTCTGCGTGCCCTGACCGAGCCCCTTCCCGAAGAACCCTCCGGACCCGATCGCGATCTCGCTCTGAATCTGGTTGTACAGCGCCGAGGCCGCCAGGTCTTCGCTCGGATCGAGGAAGGCGGTGAGCCGTTGGATCTGGAACGTTCGGAGCGCTCCGGCCCGGAAGATCCCGACGGCCCCGACCGTCGCCGCGATCACCAGGAACGCCAGTTGCCGCCACGTCGTACCCGAGGCGAAGAGCATTGCCACTGCAACGAAACCGAAGACGAGCATCGTTCCGAGGTCCGGCTGGCGGAAGATCAGCACGGCAGGCAGGCCGACCAATACGATCGCCCGAGCAATATGATCCCAGCGAACCTTGCCGGCGGTCCCGTTTCCCAGCAATGCCGCCAGCGCAAGGACGACGGCGATCTTGGCGAACTCCGACGGCTGGAAAGGCAGCGGCCCGATGTCGACCCATCGCCGGGCACCGTTGAACTCCGTGCCGAGTGGCGTCAGCACGAGGAACAACGCAACGAGCGAACCGAGATACGCAATCGGGGTCAAGCTCAACAACGCTCGCTGATCGATGAGCGACGCAACGATGAACACTGCCACTCCGATCATCACGAAGATGGCGTGGCGCCGCATGGTGGTCGCAGTGTCGGCCCCGGCGAGCTCGAGTGCCGGCGCCGTTGCGGTGTACACCATCACGATGCCAATCGCCGACAGGGCGAGGAAGCTCAAGACCAGCATGAGGTCGGGTCGCAGCGGCCGCTCGCGCTGCAGGATCGAAATGGGCTCGGTGCGTTCTGCCGTGAGGGCCATCAGTCGGCATCCTCTCCGGCGTCGATCGGCGTCACCGCATTGGCTCCGTTCAGCAGATACTGAAGGATTGGGCGTGCCGTCGGAGCGGCGATGCGGCCACCCGAACCGCCACGTTCGATGACCACGACCACCACGTACCTCGGTTGGTTGACCGGTGCAACCGCAGCGAAGAGCGCCGTTGTGACACCTTCCTGCTCCTCGGTTTCCTTGATGATCTCTGCGGTGCCCGTCTTGCCGCCGACCAGCTCGACGTTGTCGCCGAACTCCTCGAACGCGGAATAGGCCGTTCCCGCCGGATCGTTGACGACCTGTTGCATGTCGCGTCGGAAGTTCGCAACCGTCTGGGGCGAGACGTCGATCGAGCGCAGCAAGGTTGGCTCGTGGTCGGCCACGACATCGCCGTCGAGGTTCTCGATGTGGTCCACCACATAGGGCTCCCACAGCGAGCCACCGTTGACCATCGCCGCGTAGGCGTTGGCGAGCTGCAACGGAGTCACCAGAACCTCGCCCTGGCCCAGCGCAGCGTTCATCAAATCTCCCCCGAGCCAGGGACTCGCGTAGCTGAGTCGAGCCGGGTCGAGGCGTTGTGGCGTCTCTTCTTTCCAGAGCTCGAACAGCGCACGATCGGGCACGAGGCCTTTGCGCTCGAACGGCAGGTCGATGCTCGTCGGCTCACCGAAACCGAAGTCCCTGGCCCAGTCCTGCAGGATGCTCTCGTCATCGGTGCCCTGCTTCTCGTTCCAGATCTGCGCAGCGATCTCCCAGAAGTACACGTTGCACGATCGGGTGAAGGCGCGATGGATGTTCTGCAGCCCGTCGTCGCGCCCGGTCCAGTTGCGGAACACCTGCTGGCTGCCTTCGCCGAGGAACGGCAGTCGAAGTTCCTTGGAACAGAGGATTTCCTCTTCGAGGTTCGTCGCCGAGTACGGGGGCATGCCCTCCTCGTACGCCGTGAAGTAGGTGACGGCCTTGTACGTAGACGCCGGGGCGTACTCACCCTGGATGGCGAAGTTGTTGAAGACACCGTCCGGCAGCGCATCGAGCTCGGCCTGACTCACTCCGCCGATGAAGATGTTGGGGTCGTACGTCGGAACGGAAGCCATGGCCAGCACGGCACCGGTGGTGACGTCCATCACCACACCGGCGGCGCGCACGGGACACCGCGGATCGCCGCCGTCGTCGGCGGAACCGGGGACACAATCCGGATCCTCGTAGAGGTCGCGCGAGAGTTGGAGACCTTCTGCCAGCGACTCCTCGACAACCCGCTGCAACTCCGTATCGATCGTGAGGAAGAGCGTGTTCCCCGGCGTTGGCACGTCCTCGCTGAGGACGTCGCCCTGGCGCCGGGCGTCGAACCGGTACACGATCTGACCGGGCGTCCCCTGCAGCTGCGAGTCGTACTCCTTCTCGAGACCGGCTCGACCGAGGAGCACGGTTGGTTCCGCACCGCCCTCGACATCGGCCGGCTGGGGAAGACCGATGAAGCCGACGATGTCGGACGCGAGCTCGCCGAGCGGATAGGTGCGAATCGGCTGCGGCTCGACCTCGACGCCGGGGAAGTTCTCTCCGTGCTCGGTGATGAACAGTGCTTCCTGGTCGGTCAGGTCGCTGACGATCGGAACCCGGTCACCGCGAGCCTGCACGTCGTCGATGAACATCTGCACTTCTTCGACCGACAACCCGAGAAGCGCCGACAGCTGGGCAACGAGCTGCGGCTCGTCCTCCTCGCTCAGGATCTTGGCATCGACCACGGCGGCGAGGGCGGGGCGGGTGCCGGCCAGCAGCACGCCGTTGGCATCACGAATCTCGCCGCGCGGCGCCGGCGTCGGCGCAAACCCGACCTGGTTGCTCTCGGCACGCTCCGCATACTCCTGGCCTTCGGCGACCTGGAGCTGCCACATGCGAAGTGACAGGACGGCGAGCAGCGCAAAGAAGACCATGCCCATGAGGCCGGCGCGCCACGCCAGGGTCATACCGCCCACCCGCGGCTACGGCGCCCGCGCATCGCCAAGGTCGTCGCGGGCACGACCAGTGCGGCGAGGACGGTGGAGTAGAGCGCAGGGAGGATCATGAGGTGGGTCACGTCGAGGTTCACCAAGGTCCGTTGACCGAACAGCGTACCGGCGAAGCCGAACAACGCATGGGCCAGCAGCGTGAGGAGGAAGACGCCGATGGCGATGACCAGCGGCCCGTCGTCGGCCCGGTGACGGACCCGCAGGGTCAGGTAGGCGATGACGGTGAGCACCATCGCCCAGAGCCCCAGTGCCGAACCACCGAGGAGGTCGGCCAAGAGGCCGGCCGTGAACCCCACGAGCATTGCCGGCTCGGGCTCCAAGTAGCGAACCGTGGCAATCACCACGACAACGACGAGGTTGGGCGATGCACCAAACGGCTGGATGCGCCCCTCACCGAAGAGCGCCCCTTGCAGGACCACTGCGACGATGACCAGGGCCAGAGCGGCTGCGATCTCACGTCCCGTCATTCGAGATCCACCGAAGGATTGGGGACGACTTCGTCGCCATCGTTGTCGAGTGCCGCATCGAGCGGTGACCACCCGACGATCACTTTCACGTAGTCCAGGCGGCCGAGATCGATGATGGGTCGCACCGTCGAGAAGAGCCCGAATCCAGCTTCGGCTTCGGCGGATACGAGGACAACGCCGACGGGGATGTCCGGTGGGTAGCGGCTGCCGTTGGTGACGAGGAGATCCCCCTCGGTGACCGGTTCGGCCACAGAGAACATCTCCAGTTGCATCGGATCGGAGCCCCGACCTTCGACCCAGCCGGTTTCGCTGCTCGTGAGGTTGCGCACGCCGACGCCGACCCGCGTATCGGTGATGAGACGCACTCTGGCGGAGTCGTCGGCGACCTGGTCGACGATGCCGACGAGACCGCCGGTCCTGGCGTCGATCACCGCCTGGCCCTTCGCCAAACCATCGTCGGAACCACGTGAGATAAATCGGACCCGATCGAAATCGGTCACCCCGTTGGCGAAGATCCGCGCCGTTACCGCAGCGAGGTCACCCGGAACGTCCAGTCCCGCCGCTTGCTGCAGAAGCTCGACCTCGAGCCGAAGCTCCTCGACCTCCTGCACGCCGGCCTGCAGGTCTGCGAGCTGTTGCCGAAGCCGCTCGTTCTCTTCACGTAGACCGGCGAAGTTGGAGATGGCATCGATGAACCCAACCACCGGGCGAGTCACGGCGGTCGCCGCCTTCTGGAGCGGCGAAAAGACCGTCTGAGCTCCGCTCCGCAGCACCTCACCGAGACCGCTCTGCTCGCCTCGGACATCGAGCGTCGTCAAGGCGAACGAAACGACGAGGAGACCGATCAGCAGATACGTGGCGCGATCGAATCGCCGAAACGGCTGCATCTACGTCGCCCCCGTTGCCGAGCGGTGGACTTGGAGTCGTACGGCGGCGCCGGATCGAACGGGACCGCCGAGATTCCAGACGCCAGAAGTCGGATTCAACGGCAGCTGAACCGTGCCTTCGATCTGGAGTCTGGAGTCTGGCATCTCGACCTCAGGGTGGTCCGGGCGACATCGACGTCGCCTCGACAACGGGCGATCCGCGACGTTGCGCGCCTCACGCACGTCCGCTCGAGGACAACACGACGCCAAGGACGTCGAACTCCTCGAGGCACGCCCCCGATCCCATCACCACGGACTGGAGGGGCCGATCGGCCGTGACGATGGGCATGCCGGTCTCGTTGGCGAGCCGGACATCGAGGCCTCGGAGCAGCGCTCCACCTCCGGTGAGCACGATGCCGCGCTCCATGATGTCGGCTGCCAGCTCGGGCGGAGTCTTGTCGAGCGTGAACTTCACGGCATCGACGATCTGCTGCACCGGCTCCTCGATCGACTCACGGACTTCAGGACTCGAGAGCACGATGGTCTTGGGGAGTCCGGTGATGAGGTCGCGGCCACGCACCTCGGCCGCCGGTTCGTCCGCATACGGCCACGCCGAGCCGATCGCCATCTTCACCTGCTCAGCGGTACGTTCGCCGAGCATCAGGTTGTACTCCTTCTTCACCCAGGAGATCACCGATTCGTCGAGTTCGTCGCCGCCGATCCTGATGCTCTTCGAGACGACGATGCCGCCGAGCGAGATGACGGCAACCTCGGTCGTGCCGCCGCCCATGTCGACGACCATCGACCCCGATGGTTCGTGGACCGGCAAACCCACGCCGATCGCTGCCGCCATCGGCTCCTCGATGGTGTAGGCCCGGCGGGCGCCGGCGTGGTAGGCCGCTTCCTCGACAGCACGACGCTCAACGGCAGTGATGCCTGACGGCACGCAGATCACGATCCGGGGCCGAGCGGCAAACTTGCGGTTGTGCACCTTGTCGATGAAGTAGCGCAGCATCTTCTCGGTGATGTCGAAGTCGGCGATGACGCCGTTGCGCAGCGGCCGGATCGCCTGGATGTATGACGGGGTTCGCCCGATCATCCGTTTGGCTTCCATGCCGACCTCGAGCGGCCGGCTGTCGCGGGTGTTGATCGCCACCACGGACGGCTCGTTCAGCACGATTCCTTGGCCGCGAACGAACACCAGCGTGTTCGCCGTGCCCAAGTCGATGGCCATGTCACGACCGGCGACCGAAAAGAGACTGTTCAACATGCAGTGCTACCCACCGGAGAGTGCCGTCAGTGTACTTCGTATGGGGTCTAGCGGGCCAGGGAGGGACACGTCGTACGCGTTTCTCAAGCCGAGCAAGGCGCCAAGTCGTCAGGAGTCGGTCGTCAGATGGTCGAGAACCGACGACTGACGACTGACGACTGATTACTCCCCAAAGAAGATCCCGAGCTCCCGGATCCCGCTCTCTACCGAGTCCGACCCGTGGACGATGTTGTTCGTGATGATCGTGCCGAAGTCGCCGCGAATCGTGCCGGGAGGCGCATCCGCGGGGTTCGTCGGACCCATGATCGTTCGGGCGACACCGACGGCACCGGGTCCCGACCACTCCATTGCGACGACCGGGCCGCTGGTGATGAATTCCACCAAGTCGCCAAAGAACGGCTTCTCGACATGCTCGGCGTAGTGCCGACCGGCGAGTTCATCGTCGATCAGGAGCATTCGCATCTTCTCGAGCGTCAATCCCTTGCGCTCGAAACGACCGATGACCTCGCCGACCAAGCCGCGACGGACCCCATCGGGCTTGACCATGACGAACGTGTGCTCCACAGACATACGCTGGACCTCTGAACTCGGGGATGTGCGGACCGCGAGGGTAGTCGCACCCCCGACAGCCTCAGCCGTGCCGGGAACGTATGAGGTCAACGATCTGTGCCGCGGCACCCTCCGCTCCGAGGTCCGTGACGTCCAGCACCAGATCGGCGATGGGCTGGAGGGTCGAGCGTCGCCGAGTCGTCAGTTCCTCGAGCACCGAATGATCGACGGGGCGCCGATGCGAACCGCGTTGCCGGCGTTGTGCCAGCACCGACGGGTCACAGTCGAGCAGCACCACCACACCCGCCGACGTCGATAGGCGGTCGACCAGAAACGCATCGTCCGCGACACTCGCCGCACCTGCGATCACCGAAGGCGGCGCAAAGCCGAGCGCTTCATCGAGCACCTCGGCCTCGATCCGGTGGAGCCGCGCAACTCCCTCGTCGCGGGCGATATCCGATCCGGTGCGGCCGTGGAGCGCTTCGATCACGTGGTCGGAATCCACAAGGGACCAACCTGTAGCTTCGGCGACCAGAGCTCCAATCGTCGTCTTGCCCACGCCCATCGGTCCGACCAGCACCACGTGGCATGGCCCCGACCGGTGCGGATCCCCATCAGCCATCAGGGTCGATCACGCCCCGAGAAGCCGGCTGCGGGCCTCACCGACGACATAGAGGCTGCCGGCGACGACGACGATGTCGTCCTCACCGACGCGATCGAGTGCTTCGGTGACCGCCTGCGCCACCGGCGTGGCCACCTCGACTGCGACGTCGGGGCCAAAGACGCGGCGAGCCGACGCCGCAATGTCCTCCGGCGGAATCGCCGAAGGGTCGTTGGCCGCAGTCGCAATCACCTCGTCGAACAGGTCGCCGAGATGACCCAGGAGCGCATCGACATCACGGTCGCCTCGCATCCCGACGACGAGGACCCGATTGGAGGGCAGAAACTCGAGATCGATGGCATCGGCAAGCCCCTGGAGGCCCTGCTCATTGTGGGCGCCGTCGGCGATGACGAGCGGGTGACGGTGGATGACCTCGATCCGACCCGGTGACGTCGCCGCCGCACCGACTGCAGCGACCAACTCGGCATCGAGCTCTGATCCGAAGAACAGCTCGGCCGTGACGACTGCGGTCGCAAAGTGATCGAATTGATGTCGACCGTGGAGCGAGACGTAGAGGTCGCGGTAGGTCCCGTGGAGTCCGCGGATCGTCCCGTGCCACCCCCCGACACCGAGCACGGGATCCTCGACCTCGTAGTCGGCGCCATGGCGCAACCAGCGTGTGTCGGTGTCGGCAACCCGGGCAGTGATCGCCCCCTCGGCAGCCGCAGGGAGCGGTCCCGACACCAACGCTCCCCCGGGCTTGAGGATCCCGGCCTTCTCTCCGGCAATCTCAGAGATCGAATCACCGAGGTACGACATGTGATCCATCGCGATGCCGGTGATGACGGAGACGTCGGCGTTGACGAGGTTCGTCGCGTCCAGACGGCCGCCGAGTCCCACCTCGACAACGGCCACGTCGACTCCGGCCGACGCGAACAGCTGGAACGCGACTGCAGCCGTGAGCTCGAAGTACGTGACGACACCGCCATGTCGTTGCTCGTAGATCTCGACGAAGGGTGCGACGTCGGCAACGGCCTGGACGAAGGTCGCTTCGTCGATCTCACTACCGTCGAGCGTGTACCGCTCCTCGACCCGGTGCAGGTGCGGCGACACGAAGGTCCCAACCCGGAGGTCGGCGGCGAGCAGCAGGTCTCGGATCATTCGCACCACGGTGGTCTTCCCGTTGGTGCCGGCCACGTGGATCACGGGCGCCGCGAGATGCGGCTCCGTCATCAACTCGAGGAGTTCGCCCATCCGTTCCAAGCCGGGCTTGACGCCCTGCCCGATGCGAGCATCGAGGAACGCGACCGCAGTCGCATAGTCATCGATCACCGTGAACGACTCGCTCAGGGTCTACCCCAGTTCCTGGAGTTGCGTGCGCAGCTTCTCGAGCTTCGCCTCGAACTCGGCGGCCTTCTGCCGCTCCTTCTCAACGACGTCGGCCGGAGCTCGATCGACGAAGTTGGCGTTCGAGAGCTTGGCGTGCGATTTGTCCAGGCTCGCTTCAGTCTCGGCAATCGCCTTCTCCAGGCGGGGCCGCTCCGCATCGACATCGACGAGGCCGGCGAGCGGAATGAACGCCTGCAAGCGCCCAGCGGTGATCCGGGTGTGACCCGAAGCCGCATCGGGCGCACCGTCGTCGCTGATGCTGGCGCCGGCGAGCACCTTCAGCTGATCGCGCCACCACGGTTGGCACAGGCCGTCGGGATCGTCGAGGCGGACGGGGACCTCGGTCCGGGGCGAGAGCTGATGCTCGGCCTTGAATCGACGGACGCCGGCCACCAACTCCTGGAGTTCGTCGACTCCCGTCGGGGCGTCCGTCGGAGGCGGGGTCGGCCACGCCGCCGTGATCAGCATGCTTCCATCGCCCAGTTCGGACCAGAGCTCTTCGGTGACGAACGGGATCACGGGATGGAGCAGCTTCAAGAGGTCTCGCAGCACCACGCCGAGCGTCTGGCGCGTCGTTGCGGCGCGCTCCTCGTTCTGCAGCGAGGTCTTGGCCATCTCGAGGTACCAATCGAACACTTCGGACCAGGCGAAGTTGTACAGGAGGCCAACGGCATCCGAGAACCGGTACTGATCGAGCAACCGGTCGTGTTCGGCAGTGACGGCGTGCAGCCGAGCCAGGACCCAGGCATCCTCGGGCCCGGGCGCCTCGGGGTAGGAACCGTCGACCGGGACCCCGGTGATGTCCATGTGCTCCACGGCAAAGCGCAGCGCATTCCACAGCTTGTTGCCGAATCGGCGCCCAGCGTCGATCCAATCCTCGTTGATCTGAACGTCGCTACCGGGTGCTGCGGACTGCAACAGCGTCAACCGGATGGAGTCGGCGCCGAATCGTTCGACGAGTTCGAGCGGATCCAGTGCATTCCCCGACGACTTCGACATCTTGCGACCGTCCTCGGCTCGGATCAGGCCGTGGATCGCAATGTCGGGGAATGGGGTCTCCTTCATGAAGTGGATGCCCATCTTCATCATGCGGGCGACCCAGAAGTAGATGATGTCGAACGCCGTCACCATGACGCTGGTTGGGTAGAAACGCTCGAGATCCTTCGTCTGATCGGGCCAGCCCAGGGTCGAGAAGGGCCACAGTGCAGACGAGAACCACGTGTCGAGCACGTCCTCGTCGGGGCGCAACGGTCCGTTGCAGTCTGCACACTCGGCCGGTTCATCCCGCGCCACGATGAGGTTGTCACAGTCGTCGCAATACCAGGCCGGGATCCGATGACCCCACCAGAGCTGCCGGCTGACACACCAGTCGCGAAGGTTCTCCATCCAGTGGAAGTAGTTCTTCTCCCACCGCTTGGGGATGAAGCGAGTCTCAGCCGTCTTGACGGAGTCGATCGCCGGGCCGACGAGCGGCTGCACCTTCACAAACCACTGGAGCGACAGCATCGGCTCGACAACGGTTCCACAGCGGGAACAGTGCCCCACCGAGTGGTGGTGGTCTTCGACCTTGACCAGGTAGCCCTCTTCCTTGAGTGAGTATCGAATCGCCTCGCGCGCTTCGTAGCGATCCATGCCGACGAAGCGACCACCGGCCCTCGTGATGTTGGCGTCGGTGTCGATGACCTTGAGCGGCTCGAGTCCATGGCGTTCGCCGATCTCGAAGTCGAGCGGGTCGTGAGCCGGCGTGACCTTCACGGCTCCGGTGCCGAACTCCATCTCGACCCCGTCGTCGGCCACGATGGGGATCTCGCGATTCACCAATGGAAGCCGCACGAGCTTGCCGACGACGTCGACGTAGCGCTCGTCCTCAGGGTGCACAGCGACCGCAGTGTCGCCGAGCATCGTTTCCGCCCGCGTGGTTGCCACCGTGATGCCCTTGGTCCCATCGGGTAGCGGCCCATCCACGAACGGATACTCGATGTGGACGAGCTCGCCGCCCTCGTCCTCGTAGTCGACCTCGATCTCGGAGATCGCCGTGTGGCACCGCGGGCACCAGTTGACGATCCGGTTGCCGCGATAGATCAAGCCCTCTTCGTAGAGGGTGACGAAGACCTCGCGCACGGCCCGGCTCAGACCCTCGTCCAGGGTGAACCGTTCCCGACTCCAATCCGGAGAGAACCCGAGCGTTCTGATCTGTTGAGTGATTCGACCGCCCGAACGCGCCTTCCACGCCCACACCTGCTCCTCGAACCGCTCCCGACCGAGGTCGTGGCGAGTCAAGCCTTCAGTGGCCAGCTCACGTTCGACCACGTTCTGGGTGGCGATTCCGGCGTGATCCATGCCGGGCACCCACAGTGCGGCATAGCCCTGCATCCGCTTGCGCCGGATGATCGAGTCCTGGATGGACAGGTTGAGCGCGTGTCCCATGTGGAGGACACCGGTGACGTTGGGAGGAGGGATGACGATGCAGAACGGCTCGCCGTCCGGGTTGACCTCAGGCCGAAAAGCCCCGGAGTCTTCCCAGGTGGCGTACCAGCGCGATTCGATGTCGGCGGGATCGTACGTTGGCTTCATCGGTCACTCTCATCGCTCCTGTGTGAACCGAGAAGTGTACTCGGGGGTGAACCGGTGTCGGGACCGAGGGAGTAGCGAGTAGCCAGTAGCCAGTAGCCAGTAGCCAGTAGCCAGTAGCCAGACC
>JASJAX010000200.1 GCA_030066755.1 Acidimicrobiia bacterium | reverse complement strand
TGATCTCGTCCGCCTGGAAGCGGACGGTTTCGAGCTCACGCTCGAGCGCACGACGGTCGCCCCCGAGCAGGGCGGCCTCTTCGCGGAGTGCACGCAGTCCCTGCCATGCGGTCGCATACTCCGTGAGCGCACCCGGATCGACCAGCGAACCGTCCACGATCCTCCGGACTCCCTCGGTCGTGGCGAGCGCGAGGTGGTCGTGCTGACCGACGACCTCCGCTTGGTCGCCGACCGTTTCCGCAAGCGCTGCAGCCGTCACCATGGCGCCGTCGATGTACGCGCGGCTGCGGCCTGCCGCCGTCATGCGGCGCGCAACGACCCGTTCCTCCCCTTCGACCGCAAGCCGTGCTTCGACGGCGAGCGCGTCATCGTCCGGGCCGATCCGGTCGCGACGGGCTTGCTCTCCCAGGAGCAGGCGAAGCGCGCCGAGCAGCAAGGTCTTGCCGGCACCCGTTTCGCCGGTGACGACGACCAACCCGGGCGAGAGATCGACACGTGCGTCGGCAATCACCCCGAGGTTGCGGACCGCGAGCTCGTCAAGCATGGTCGAGCCCGAATTGGTGCCGAACTGCCTGCGGGAACGGGTGCGCTCCGAGCGAGAGAAACGTCACGCACGGCTCGCCGCGACGGATCGTCACCTGGTCGCCTTCACCGAGCGTCGCAGCATCACGTCCATCGACGTTGATTCGGACGGCTCGGTCCAGTGCGACCGTACACCTGACTTCGGCAGTCGGAGCGAGCACGATCGACCGCGACAGGAGGCTGTGGGGCGCCACAGGAGTCAGAATCAGGGCTTCGAGCGCCGGATCCAACACTGGGCCGCCGGCAGAGAGGCTGTAGGCCGTCGACCCGAGCGGAGTGGCGACGATGATGGCGTCGGCGCGATAGGACGTGAAATACCGGCCGGAGATCTCGACGGAGATCTGAACCAGGCGCCTGGACACGACCTTGTCGAGCACGACGTCGTTGATCCCGTGCCACACACGCCCGTCGCCCGTTTCCACCGCCACGGTCATTCGGCGGCTCTCCTCCAAACTGCCCGCAACGAGGCCGTCGAGCATTGCGTCGAGCGACTCGGGCTCGATGTCGGCGAGGTAACCGACCGACCCCAGGTTGATGCCGACGACGGGAAGGTCGGCGTCGACGGCCAGGCTTGCCGCCTGAAGCAGCGTTCCGTCGCCGCCGATGCCGATCAGCACGTCGACGTCGCCGAGTTCGAGACCCGGCTCCCATCGGGCCACGTTGAGCCCGCGGTCCTCGGCTGCGGCCGTCGCCTTGACGGCGAGCTCTCCCGCCTCGGGTCGTGTGTCGTGGACCAGAAAGGCTATGGATCGGACATCACCGTTCACGGATCACCACTTCGTCGAGTTCGATCATCTGCATCGTACGTGGACCGTGCCGCACCCACAGCAGAAACTCACGGTTTCCCTTGGCGCCTTCGATCGGCGACGCCACCACACCGCAAGCTCCGAGGCCTTCGGCCTCGAATGCGTTCATCACGGTCTCGATCGCGCTCCGATGCAATGTCGGGTCTTTGACGATGCCACCTCTCCCGACCTGGTCCTTGCCGACCTCGAACTGTGGCTTCACGAGCACCACGACGTGACCACCATCAACGGCAGCTTCGGCCAGCTGAGAGGCAACCAACGCCAGCCCGATGAACGAGAGGTCGGCGACGACGATGTCGAATGGTGCGCCGAGGTCTGCGAGATCTGCCGTTCGGACATTGGTGCGTTCGATGGTCGTCACCCGTTCGTCGTTCCTGAGGCGCCAGTCGAGCTGGCCGTACCCGACATCGAGCGCGACGACCGAGGCAGCTCCGGCCTGGAGTAGGCAGTCGGTGAATCCTCCGGTCGACGCACCGACGTCCAGCGCACGCTTGCCGGCCACGTCGATGCCGAACGTCTCGAGCGCCGCCGCGAGCTTGAGACCCCCACGGCCCACGAAACGAGCGGCCGCCGCCGACGCAGAGATCGACGCCCCCGGGTCTACCAACGTCGCCGGCTTTGGTGTGGGAACGCCGGCGACGGTGACTTCACCCGCCTCGATCGCCGTTCTGGCGGCCGAGCGGCTCGGATACAGCTTGCGCCGCACCAACTCTGCGTCGAGCCGTCGTCGTGTCAGGGCGAGTCCTCGGCTCTGGTCCGATCGGGCGCTTCCGCCGACACGCCTTCGAGTTCAGCGGCGAGTTCGGCAGCGAGCGCCTCGGCATCCGCAGGAGCGTCTGCGGGATCGGCCGCAGCCAGCTCCTCGAGCCGATCGTGGTGATGATCGGCGATGGGCGCACCCTCCGCTGCGTTGTTCTCGGTTCCGGGCGTAGTATTCATAGGGGCCATTATCACCGTTCGACGCGACAGGAACGCGGCATGATCCCGATCCGCGACATCAACCCAACTCGTATCACTCCCGTCTTCACGGTCGGCCTGATCATCGCCAACCTCTTCGTCTTCTTCTTCGCTCAGCCGGCGGTCGACACGCAGGAGGGTGCGGAGTTCTTGTACGAACGTGCGGCCATCGCCTGCGAGCTGACGACCAACGAGCGGCTGACCATCGATGAAGCCAACAACGACGTCTGCATCGACGGCAACGTGGGAACGCCGATCAATCCGGACAAGAGCATCTGGCTGGCCGCGGTGTTCTCCATGTTCCTGCACGGGGGCCTGCTGCACATCCTCGGCAACATGTGGTTTCTCTGGATCTTCGGCAACAACGTCGAGGAGGCGTTCGGCAACCTCGGCTTCCTGGCGCTCTACCTGATCGGCGGGCTCGTTGCGACCGCGGCGTTCGTCGTCGCCAACCCCGATGCAACGGTTCCTCTCGTCGGCGCATCAGGGGCCATCGCTGCCGTCCTCGGCGCGTATCTGGTGTTGTTCCCCCGCCACCAGGTGCTGACGCTGCTCTTCGTGTTCTTCGTCCCCATTCCGGCCGTGGTGTTCCTGCTCCTGTGGTTCTTCAGCCAGTTCGGGATCCAGGACGTCTCGGTTGCCTGGGAGGCCCATGTCGCCGGGTTCGTCTTCGGTGTGCTGGTTGCGCTTCCGGCACGCCAGTTCCTTCTCCGCCGTGTGGCTTCGCTCCACGCAACGACGCGATATCGCGTGTGATCGACCTGGAGCCGTCAGACTCCAATCAGGTCAGGGAGCGATGCAATCGATGGGATCACGTGATCTGGGGTGTACCTCGAATCGACGTGCGCCGGGTCGGTGACGACGCCCGACAACACCAGCACCGTGGCCCAGCCTTCCGCCTTCCCCATCGCAAGGTCGGTTTCGGGCCGATCACCGACCATCACCACCGGATCCTCGGAGAGTTCCGCGAGCAGGGCTCGGTAGGCGGCGGTCGGCTTGCCGAGATCCTGCGGCGTCACCCCTGTGGCTCGTGCGAGTGCCGCAACGATGGCGCCTCCACCCGGTGCTGGTCCCTCTGCCGTTGGATACGTGGCATCGGTGTTGGTGGCAACGAACGCGGCCCCGCCGACGGTCACGGCGAGCGCAGCGTCGCGGAGCCGTGAGTAGGTCAGTTCACGATCGAGACCGACGACGACGACGTCGGCCGCTTCCCAGCGCTCGACGGTCCGAACGCCTTCGGTCTGGAGCGTTTCGACGAGCCCCGGTTCCCCGACCACGAACGCACCGTGGTACTTCCCGGCGATGGTGCGGGCGGTGACCCAGGACGAGGTAACGATCTGCTCGGGATCAGCGACAAACGCGGTCGCCGCGGCGATCTGGTCGGCCGCGCTCTGACGTGTCTTGGTGGCGTTGTTGGTCGCAAACAGCACGCGGCGCCCGGAGTCCTCGAGTCGTCGGAGAGTGTCACCGGCTCCTGGGATGCCCGCTCCGTCGACGTACACGACACCGTCGAGGTCGAACACGACCGTGGCGATATTGCTCAACGGCGGATGCCCGGCTACAACTTCGACCATGTTCTCCCCATTCACCGGTCTCCTGTTCGACCCGGATGTCGTTTCCTCGGTCGGCGACGCAAGCAGCCCTCCCTACGACGTCATCGACGAGGACGGGCGACAAGCGTTGCTGGCGAGTTCGCCGTACAACGTTGTCCGGCTCTTGCTGGCGGACGCGGACGACCCTAGCTATGCGGAAGCAGCGCGATTGCTTCGCGAGTGGAGGTCGGAGGGCGTCCTGGTCCCGGATCCACAGCCGCGCCTCTACCTCTACTCCATGCAGTACGAATACCACGGCGAGGCCCGCGAAGCACGAGGCGTCCTCGGATCGCTCGAGGTCACCGACCTCGGCGAGCGGGTGGTCCCCCACGAAGAGACGATGGCGAAGCATCGCGCCGACCGCTACTCCGTGTTGACGGCGACGCAAACCAACGTGGACCCGATCATCGCGCTGAGCTCCGCTCCCGAGCTCGCCGCCCTCCTCGGACATGACGGTCCTTGGCGTCTGGACTTCACGACCACGGACGGCGTGCGCCATCGACTCCACGACATCTCCGACCCTGACGAGATCGCTGCGATCACCGCTGCCGTGCGGGCCCATCCGGTCGCCATCGCCGACGGTCACCACCGTTACACCACTGCGCTGCAGTACCGACGGGATCGGGAAGCTGAGGGGCACGCTCCCCAAGGGTGGGACGGAATCATGACGCTCGTTGCTCCCGCGCAGGGAAGCGGCCTCACCTGTGGCCCGTATCACCGGATCTTCGATTCCTTCCCGTTCTCGGCCGACCGCATCGCCGACGCTTTCACGATCGCTCCTGCGGCCCGTGAAGCGCCCCAGGTGCCCGGAGAACTGGTGGTCGTGACTCAGGACGGCGCATGGCGCCTGACCGCCACGGACGGGTTTCTGGCGACGTTGCCGGAGCCGTGGCGTGAGGCCAGTCCGGCCGTTGCCCGAGAGCTGCTCTACCCGCGCCTCGGGGTGACCGAGGACCATGCGGCCTACGTCCCGGAGGCGACTGATGCAATGGCCGCAGTTCCACCTGGTGGCGGCGCCCTGCTCGTTGCTCCGGTGAGTGAGCACGCCATGGCGGTGGCCGGTGAGACCGCACTGCGGTTCCCGCAGAAGAGCACGTTCTTCGTCCCAAAGCCCCGGGCCGGCCTCGTGATGCGACCGTTCGATCTGAGTACTGAGTACTGAGTACTGAGTAGCGAGATATCCCCCTCCCTTTCAGGGAGGGGTGACCTCCACGAAGTGGAGGTCGGGGAGGGTGTCACGGGCAAGGCGAACCACCGTGTAACCCATCCCGCTCTCCCCAAACGACTTACGCGCACGGTGTCGATGGGCGGAAACCCTCCCCTGGCTGCTCCGCAGCCTGTCCCCGCCCTACAAGGGCGGGGGATCCGAACC